>NZ_CP013420.1:3000000-3268347 GCF_001718695.1 Burkholderia ubonensis
CAGGGAGCGGACAAAGCGCATCGGCGTGTGTCTGGCGTAAGGGAGGATGCGCGCGGCGGCCGCATCACTCGTGTTCGTCTGAAAGGAAATCGAGCGCGAATGCGCGCAGGTCGTCGTGGACCTTCGTGCCGGGCGGCAGGTTGCCCGCGGCAAGCGTCTTCTTGCCCTTGCCGGTCAGCACGAGATGCGGCTGGAAGCCGAGCGCGACGCCGGCCTGCAGGTCGCGCAGCGAATCGCCGACGACCGGCGTATGGTCCGGATCGATCTCGAAGCGGTCGGCGATCATCTGCATCATGCCGGGCTTCGGCTTGCGGCAGTCGCAGTGGTCTTCCGCCGTGTGCGGGCAGAAGAACACCGCGTCGATGCGCGCGCCGACCGCCGCCGCCGCGCGATGCATCTTCAGATGCATCGCGTTGAGCGTCGCCATGTCGAACAGGCCGCGGCCGATGCCGGACTGGTTGGTCGCGACGACCACGCGATACCCCGCGTGGTTGAGCCGCGCGATCGCCTCGAGGCTGCCGGGCAGCGGGATCCATTCGTCGGGCGTCTTGACGAACGCGTCCGAATCGACGTTGATCACGCCGTCCCGGTCGAGGACGACGAGCTTCCTGGTGGGACTGGTCGGCATCGTGCAGCCCTTATGCGGCAAGCTTCGAGATGTCTGCGACGCAGTTCATCTGCTGGTGCAGCGCGGACAGCAGCGCGAGGCGGTTCGCACGCAGCGCGGGATCGTCGGCGTTGACCATCACGCCGTCGAAGAACGCGTCGACCGGCGCGCGCAGCGCGGCGAGCGCCGACAGCGCGCCCGTGTACGCGCGCGCCTCGAGCTGCGACTGCACGCGCGGCGTCACGGCCGCGAGCTGCTCGTGCAGCGCCTTCTCGGCCGCTTCGACGAACAGCGTCGGCTGCACCGCGCCGTTCGCGCCGCTTTCCGACTTCTTCAGGATGTTCGAGATCCGCTTGTTCGCGGCGGCCAGCGCTTCGGCTTCCGCGAGGCGCGTGAATTCGCGCACCGCGTCGAGGCGCGCGACGATGTCGTCGAGGCGGGTCGGGTTCAGGCTCAGCACCGCGTCGACTTCGCCGGCCGTGTAGCCGCGCTCGCGCAGCAGGCCGCGCAGGCGGTCCATGAAGAACGCGAGGATCGCATCGGTCGATTCGGCGACGTCCGGCACGGTCGCGAAGCGCGCATGCGCGAGGCGCAGCAGCGACACGAGATCGAGCGGCAGCTGCTTCTCGAGCAGCACGCGCAGCACGCCGAGCGCGTGGCGGCGCAGCGCGAACGGGTCCTTCTCGCCGGTCGGCGCGAGGCCGATGCCCCAGATGCCGACGATCGTCTCGAGCTTGTCGGCGAGCGCGACCGCGGTCGACACGGGCGTCGACGGCAGCGCGTCGCCGGAGAAGCGCGGCTGGTAGTGCTCGGTGCACGCGACAGCGACGTCGTCCGGCTCGCCGTCGTGGCGGGCGTAGTACGTGCCCATCGTGCCCTGCAGCTCGGGGAATTCGCCGACCATGTCGGTCAGCAGGTCGGCCTTCGCGAGGCGCGCGGCGCGCTTCGCATGCGCGGCGTCGGCGCCGATCGCCGGCGCGATTTCGCCGGCCAGCGCCTCGAGGCGCTCGACGCGCGCGAGCGTCGTGCCGAGCTTGTTGTGATAGACGACGTTCGCGAGCAGCGGCACGCGGTCGGCGAGCGTCTTCTTCTTGTCCTGCTCGAAGAAGAACTTCGCGTCCGCGAGGCGCGGGCGCACGACGCGCTCGTTGCCTTCGATGATCTCGCCCGGCGTCTTCGTCTCGATGTTCGACACGATCAGGAAGCGCGAGCGCAGCTTGCCGGCGACGTCGGTCAGCGCGAAATACTTCTGGTTGGTCTGCATCGTGAGGATCAGGCATTCCTGCGGCACCTGCAGGAATTCGTCCTCGAAGCGGCACGGATAGACGACCGGCCATTCGACGAGCGACGTCACTTCGTCGAGCAGCGCCTCGGGCATCACGACCGTGTCGCCGTTCGCGTGCTCGTTGAGCTGCGTGCGGATCGTTTCCTTGCGGTCGCCGAAGTGCGCGATCACGCGGCCCTTGGCGCGCAGCGTGTCCGCATACGCGCGCGCATGCGTGATCGCGACGAGGCCGTCGGACAGGAAGCGGTGGCCGAGCGTCGTGTCGCCGGCATCGATGCCGAACGCGGTGACGGGCACGACGCGGTCGTCGTGCAGCACGGTCAGGCGATGCACGGGGCGCACGAACTGCACGTCGGTGCCGTCCGGGCGCTGGTAGGTCATGACCTTCGGGATCGGCAGCTTCGCGAGCGTCTCGTCGAGCGCGGCCTGCAGGCCGTCGGCGAGCGTCGCGCCGGCGGCCGCGTAGTTGACGAAGAACGCTTCGGCCTTGCCGTCCTGCGCGCGCTCGAGATCGGCGATCGACAGGTTCGGGTGGCCGAGCGCCGCGAGCTTCTTCGCGAGCGGCGCGGTGGGCAAGCCTGCGGCGTCGAGCGCGACCGACACCGGCAGCACCTTTTCACGGACCTGCTTCTCGGGCGCGACGGCGCGCACGTTCTGCACGACGACCGCGAGGCGGCGCGGCGTCGCGTAGCGTTCGAAGACGAGCTCGCCTTCGATCAGGTCGCGCGACGCGAGGCGTTGCGCGAGGCCTTCGGCGAACGCGTCGCCGAGGCGCGCGAGGGCCTTCGGCGGCAGCTCTTCGGTCAGCAGTTCGACGAGCAGGGGGGCGGGATGATTGTGCGTCATGATGTGAAGAAATCTCGTCTCGTCAGTCCTGATCGATCTTGCGTTCGACCTTCAGCGGCGGCACCCAGGCCGGCTGTGCGGCTTCCTGGGCGTCGGTGGTGAGGCCCGGCACGCCCGGCGGGTTGCCGAGCATCGGGAAGCCGAGCTTCTCGCGCGACTCGTAGTAAGCCTGCGCGACGAGGCGCGACAGCGCGCGGATGCGGCCGATGTACGCCGCGCGCTCGGTCACCGAGATCGCGCCGCGCGCGTCGAGCAGGTTGAACGTGTGGCCGGCCTTCAGCA
The DNA here is from genome assembly GCF_001718695.1 of Burkholderia ubonensis. Classification (NCBI taxonomy): domain Bacteria; kingdom Pseudomonadati; phylum Pseudomonadota; class Betaproteobacteria; order Burkholderiales; family Burkholderiaceae; genus Burkholderia; species Burkholderia ubonensis. The sequence continues at coordinate 3,003,021 of NZ_CP013420.1, forward strand.
CGAGCTCGTACGCGGGCAGCGCGAGCTGCGCGTCGATCATCCGCTTCGCTTCCGCTTCGTAACTGTTGAAGAACGTGAACAGCAGGTCGACGTTCGCATGCTCGAAGTTGTACGTCGACTGCTCGACCTCGTTCTGGTGATAGACGTCGCCGTAGGTCAGGCGGCGCAGCTCGGGGCCGTCCGGGCCTTGCTCTTCCCATTCCGTCCAGATCAGGTCGTACACGTTCTCGACCTTCTGCAGGTACATCGCGAGACGCTCGAGACCGTAGGTGATCTCGCCGAGCACCGGCTTGCAGTCGAGGCCGCCGACCTGCTGGAAGTACGTGAACTGCGTCACTTCCATCCCGTTCAGCCAGACTTCCCAGCCGAGGCCCCATGCGCCGAGCGTCGGGTTCTCCCAGTCGTCCTCGACGAAGCGCACGTCGTTCTGCTTCAGGTCGAAGCCGAGCGCTTCCAGCGAGCCAAGGTAGAGGTCGAGGATGTTTTCCGGCGCCGGCTTGAGCACGACCTGGTACTGGTAGTAGTGCTGCAGGCGGTTCGGGTTCTCGCCGTAGCGGCCGTCCTTCGGGCGGCGCGACGGCTGCACGTACGCGGCGCGCCACGGCTCGGGGCCGACCGCGCGCAGGAACGTGTGGACATGCGACGTGCCCGCGCCGACTTCCATGTCGATGGGCTGGAGCAGAGCGCAACCCTGCTTGTCCCAGTAGGACTGCAGGGTCAGGATGATTTGCTGAAACGTAAGCATGAAGAGCCTTCGTGGCGCTGGCGCTCCGTTGCGGGCTGCGTGCCGGGTGGTGGGAACCCGGAGGGCGGCTCGCGCGGCGGCGCGGCTTGTTAGTGTGCTGAAACGCGCAATTTTACCGGATCGGCGGGGCGGTGCGGCCGGAACGGCGACGAAGGGGGGCGCCGAGGCCCGGCCGGCGGCCCGGCGCGCGTCGTGCCGGCCGGTGCGCGGCGCCGATCGCGCGGGTGTGCCGGCTTGCGTCCCGGCGCCGCGCGCGGACGTTAAGATGCGCGTATTCCGCGTCGCGCGGCCGATGGGCGGCCGCGCAGCTCCCCGTATCCGATCGCATGGACGACTCGACCGATTTCCTCGTTCCGCTGCTGCCGCCGTTCACCGCGCTGCTCGGGCGAGCCGCCGACGCGCAGGCGCGCGGCGACCGCGCCGCGCACGATCTCTGGCTCGCCGCCGCCGCCCACCTGCACGGGGCCGACCCGGCTTCGCTCGCGGGCCTCACCGCGGCGCTCGTCGCGCGGCAGCGCACGGCGGACGCGATCGCGCTGGCCGACCTGGGCGCGCGTCTGCATCCGAATGCGGCCGCCCGCTTCAATCTCGGCTACGCGCTGCAGATGGCCGACCGCCATGCCGAGGCGATCGCGCCTTACCGCGCGGCGCTCGCGACCGAGCCCGACCTGCCGTCGCTGCGCAACAACCTCGCGATCGCGCTGCGGCTGTCGGGCGGCGACCGCGCGGAGGAAGCGGCGCTGCTCGAGGAGGCGGTGACTTTCGATCCGCACGACGTGCAGGCCTGGATCAACCTCGTCACCGTGCGTCTCGCCGCGCAGGACCTGACGGGGGCGCTCGCGTGCGCGGAACGGCTCGTCGTGCTCGCGCCGGACAACGCGCTCGCGATGAACAACGTCGCGATGGCGATGAAGGAGGCGCAGCGCTGGGACGACGCCGAGCGCCATGCCGCGCGCGCGTGCGAGCTCGCGCCGGGCGACGCGTCGCACCGCTTCAACCTCGCGATCGTCCATCTCGTGCGCGGCGATTACGCGGCGGGCTGGCGCGAGCACGAGGCGCGCTGGGACGGCTCCGGCGAATTGCGCGGCCGCCTGCCGGCGCTGCCCGGCCCGCGCTGGCAGGGCGAGCCGCTCGCCGGCAAGACGCTGCTCGTGTGGGGCGAGCAGGGGATGGGCGACGTGCTGCAGTTCTGCCGTTTCATCGCGCCGCTGGCCGAGCGCGTGCATCGCGAAGGCGGGCGGCTCGCATGGAACACGTTTCCGCAGATGGGCGCGCTGATGCAGCGCAGCCTCGGCGCGCATGCGGACGCGTTCGGCGCGGGCGGCGGCGTCGACGCGCTGCCGCCGTTCGACTACGAAGTGCCGCTGATCAGCCTGCCGCTGATGCTCGGCACGGGCGACGCGACGCTGGCGTCGTCGGTGCCGTACCTGCGGGCCGATCCGCGCGCGCGCGATGCGTGGCGCGCGCGCCTCGCGGGTGAAACACGGCCGAAGGTCGGGCTCGTGTGGACGGGCAGCGCGGGGCACCAGCGCAATCCGTTCCGGCGGGTCGGGATCGAGCGTTACGTGGACGCATTCCGCGGGATCGACGGCGTCGCGTTCTATTCGCTGCAGCCGGGCGCGGAGGCCGACGTCGCCGCGGCGCGCGCGGCCGGTCTGCCGATCGCCGATCACACTGCCGAGCTGAAGAGCTTCGACGACACGGCCGCGTTCATCGGCGCGCTGGATCTCGTCATTACCGTGTGCACGTCGGTCGCGCACTTGGCCGGTGCGCTCGGCGCGCCGACGTGGGTGCTGCTCGACGTGAATCCGCACTGGCCGTGGCTGCTCGAGCGGCGCGACAGCCCGTGGTATCCGAGCGCGACGCTGTACCGGCAGCCGGCTTTCGGGGAGTGGGAGCCGGTGATGGACGAAGTTGCAACGGATTTGCGGCGTCTGGCCGGCGGCTGACGCGCGCAACCTGCCGTGACGGCCGGCGGGCCCACGGCCCGCCCGCGTCATGCCTCTTTGTCGCGGCGCGCAGCCTCGCCGTTGCGCCGCCGCAGCCCCGGCCCGAACGTGAATCCGAACGCGAGCAGCACGAACGACGCCGCGAGCACGGCGGCGTTGCCGCTCCTCACGTAGGGCGTGAAGCCGCTCGTGCCTTCGATGCGCACGTCGAGCGAGCCGACCGTGAACGGCTTGAGCTGGCCGAGCACGCGGCCGCGCGCGTCGATCGCGGCCGTCATGCCCGTGTTGGTCGCACGCAGCATCGGCCGGCCGGTCTCGAGCGCGCGCATCCGCGCGATCTGCAGGTGCTGGTCGAGCGCGATCGTGTCGCCGAACCACGCGAGGTTCGTCACGTTGACGAGCACGCCGGGCGGCTGCGGGTTGTCGCGAATGGTGGCGGCGATCTCCTCGCCGAAGATGTCCTCGTAGCAGATGTCGGCCATCACCGGCTGGTTGCGCACGAGGAACGGCTTCTGCACCGGCGCGCCGCGCGCGAAATCGCCGAGCGGCATCTTCATCAGGTCGACGAACCAGCGGAAGCCCCACGGGATGAATTCGCCGAAGGGCACGAGGTGGTGCTTGTCGTAGTGATAGATGTCGCGCGAATTCGGCGTCACGCCGTACAGGCTGTTCGTATAGTCGACGTAGCGCCCGTCGTCGGTGACCGACGCGCCGACCGCGCCGAACAGCACCGCGGAGCCCGTGCTGTCGCTGAACGTGCGCACCGCGCGCGCGAACGGCTCGGGCAATTCCTGGATCATCACCGCGATCGCCGTCTCGGGCGTGACGATCAGGTCGGCGGGCTTGTCGGTGATCATCTGCGTGTACATCTTGATCGCCGCGTCGATGCCGGCCTGCTCGAACTTGATGTCCTGCTTCACGTTGCCCTGCAGCAGCCGGACCGCGAGCGGCGCGTTAGCGGGCACGGTCCACGTCGCCTGCGACAGCGCGACGCCGGCCGCGACGAGCGCGAGCGCGACGCCGGCCGGCGCCGCGATGCGCACGCGCCGGTCGCCGCCGTTAGCCGCCTGCCGTGCGGGGGACCGACGGGCGGCGGCGAGCGCCTGCACGACCAGCGCGGCGAACAGCGCGAGCAGCCAGCCGATCCCGTACACGCCGACGATCGCCGCGAACCCCGCGAACGGGCCGTCGACCTGCGGATAACCGCTCGCGAGCCACGGAAAGCCGGTGAAGACGGTGCCGCGCAGCCATTCGCCGAGCGCCCACGCGCTCGCGAATGCGAACGCGCCGTGCCAGGTCGGCGAGAACGGCCGCGGGTCCGGTTCGCGGCGGTGCCACGCGTGGCCCGCGCAAAACGACCACAGCCCGGCCGAGAACGCCGGATACAGCGACAGGTACAGCGCGAACAGCACCAGCGCGCCGACGGCGAGCGGCGCGGCCATCTCGCCGTACACGTGCATGCTGATGAAGAGCCACCAGATGCCGGAGATGAAGTTGCCGAAGCCGAACGCGCCGCCCGTCAGCGCCGCGCTCTTCCAGCTCGCGGTGCGCGTGAGCTGCGCGAAAAACCAGACGAATACCAGGAGCTGCAGCCAGCCGCCGTGCGGCGTCGGCGCGAAGGTCAGGGTATTGACCGCGCCGGCGAGCAGCGCGGCGGGGTAGTGCCAGCGCGGCAGCGTGCGGCCGGGCGCCGGCGCGAGGAGGCCGCCTGCCGGGCGGGACGGGATCGGATCGTCCATGCGATTCGAAGGATGGCGAAAGCGGTTGGTGGAGACGCCGCGCGGGGCGCGGCGGTCAGGATGGGTCAGTCTTCGTGCGACGTCTCGGCGCGGCGGCTCGCGAGCGGGCTGCGGCGCACCAGCAGCACGTGGACCTGGCGCGCGTCGCCGCGCTGGATCTCGAACACGAGGTTGCCGAGCTGCAGCTTCTCGCCGCGGTGCGGGACGCGCCCGAAATGGTGCGTGATCAGGCCGCCGATCGTATCGACCTCTTCGTCGGGGAAATCGGTGCCGAACGCCTCGTTGAACTGCTCGATCTCCGTCAGCGCGCGCACGCGGTAGCGGCCGTCCGGCCCGGCGATGATGTTGCCGGCTTCCTCGTCGAAATCGTATTCGTCCTCGATGTCGCCGACGATCTGCTCGAGCACGTCCTCGATCGTGATCAGGCCCGCGACGCCGCCGTATTCGTCGACGACGATCGCGAGGTGGTTGCGGTTGACCCGGAAGTCGTGCAGCAGCACGTTCAGGCGCTTCGACTCCGGGATGAACACGACGGGACGCAGCATCCCGCGCACGTCGAATTCCTCTTCCGCGTAGAAGCGCAGCAGGTCCTTCGCGAGCAGCACGCCGATCACGTTGTCGCGGTTCTCCTCGTAGACGGGGTAGCGCGAGTGCGCCTTTTCGAGGACGAACGGAATGAAATCCTCGGGCTTGTCGGCGATGTTGATCGCGTCCATCTGCGCGCGCGGCACCATGATGTCGCGGGCGCACAGGTCGGACACCTGGAACACGCCCTCGATCATCGACAGCGAATCGGCGTCGATCAGGTTGCGTTCGTGGGCGTCCTGGAGGATTTCGAGCAACTCGCGCCGCGGGATTCGGGCTCGGGCGAGATGAAGTCGGTCAGGCGCTCGAGCAGCGAGCGCTTTTCATGCGGTTTGTCGTTGGACTTTCGACTGGGATACGAATCGTTCATGGTGGTGCGCCCGGTTCACGTCGGGGCGCGCTGTCACGGAAGTGGCAAGGATACACCAAGGGCAAGGCGCGACCGTGTCACCCCGGCCATCCGGCCGGGACGGGCAGCCGCGCAAGCCCCGCTCGGGGACAGGCGGGCTCGGCGCCACGCCGTCCTGTCGTTTCCATCCTATCTCAGAAAGGTGCGGTGGGGCAGCGTTGGACGAAATTCCGGGCAGACCGGCCGGTCGGGCGTCTTTTTCGGCGAGGGGTGGAGCGCGACGATTTGCCGCCGGCGGCGGGCCGCCGGGTTCAGAACCGCATGCCGGCCGAGCAGCCGCCGGCCGCCCCGCCGTTGGTCGCGGCGCCGCCGCAGCCGAATACGCCGCAGCCGGACAGCGCGACGCTCGCGACGACGATCAGTGCGACGGTTTTGCAGCGCGGCCAGCGGGGCGAGGTCATGGCGGGCGTCCTTCGAAGGTGAGCGGGCGGTGAGGGCGACGGGCGGCCGTGCTGCACGTCAGCGGCAGCGGGCCAGCAGTCCTTCCAGCGCGCGATCCGGGATGCCGCTCGCGCGCAGCGCGTCGACGGTCCGGCTCACGTAGTCGAGCGTCGTGCCGTAGCGCCCGGACGCGCAGCCGAACACTTCCTTCACGACGCGGTCTGGCAGCTTGCCGGTGTAGGTCGGTGCATCGCGCCGCATCACGAACGCGAGCGCCATCACGCGTTCGCCGTTCCCGAGCGAGCACGGCAGCCACGCGGGCCGGTACGAGCCCATCGGCATCTCGCGTTTCCACAGCGTTTCGAGGTGCGGCTGCGCGGTCGCGCCGGCGAGCCGGAACGCGATGCCGCTGCACGAGCCGCCGCGGTCGAGCGCCAGCACGAGGCCCGGGCGCTCCGGCGTGCCGCGGTTCACGCGCGACCACAGATAGAGGCCGCGGTGATAGCCGTGCACCTTGCCGTGCACGGCGTCGACGGTCGGCAGCCCGGGATTCCAGATCAGCGACCCATAGCCGAACAGCCACAGATCCTGCCGGCCGTCCCAGTCGCGCATCGTGTACGCGAGCGACGCCGCGAGCTCGTCTTCCGTCAGCAGCCGTCCCTCGCCGATCGACGGCGGGTACGCGGGCGGGAGCGTGGCGGCGTTGCGCATCGGGGGCGGGGCGGCTTACCGGTACGGGTTCGGGAAGCCCAGTTTCGCGAGGATGTCGACTTCGAGCGCTTCCATCTCGGCGGCGTCCTCGTCGCTCGTCTCGTGGTCGTAGCCCTGCGCATGCAGCACGCCGTGCACGAGCAGGTGCGCGTAGTGGGCGTCGAGCGGCTTGCCCTGCTCGCGCGCCTCCTTCTCGACGACCGGGCAGCACAGCACGAGGTCGCCGATCACGGTGCCGTCCGGCGCTTCGTCGTACGCGAAGGTCAGCACGTTGGTCGGGTAGTCCTTGTGCCGGTAGCTGTCGTTCAGCGAGCGGCCTTCTTCTTCGCCGACGAAGCGCACGGTGAGTTGCGCGTCGGCGAACAGCGCGGGCGCGATCCATTCGGCGATCAGCTTGCGCTTGGGGCACGCCTTGCGCACGTCGCCGGTGATCTCGTCGCCGTACTGGACGGCGAGGTCGAGCTCGGGATCGCGGATCGCTTCGTCATCGAGGCCGACGTCGGGCGGCGCGGGTTCGGCGCCGACGTGCAGCGTGATGCTGTCGTAGTGCTCGGGCTGGAGCGCGAGCTTCGCGCGCATCGCCGGATCGGCGTGCTGCGCGACGATCGCGACGGCGGCTTCGCCGGACGCGCCCGACAGGTCGAACATCAGGCTGCGGCCGTCGGGAAAATCGATTCGCAGCCCCTGCGCGTCGACGGATTTGACCTTGCCCTTCGCATCGAACAGCGAAAGACGGAGCGTTTCGGACGTGGCCTGGTCGGCGCGGACGGACTTGCGGGAGCGGGACGATTTCATGACGCGTCGGGCAATTGGAACGCGATGAGGATACACCAAACGGCCAATCCCGCCCGAATTCGGCCGGCGCGGGAGACGCGCGCCGCGCAGCCGAAAAAACGCCCGGCGCGCCGTGGGGCGGGCCGGGCCGGGCGTGACGAGCGGGCGCGTCAGTCGTCCTTGTGCTGCGCGTGGAACTCGTCGTATGCCTCGACGATGCGCGCGACGAGCGGGTGCCGGACCACGTCGGCGCTCGTGAAGCGCGTGAGCGCGATGCCGCGCACGCCGCCGAGCACCTGCTGTGCCTCGATCAGGCCGCTTTTCTGCGCGCGGGGCAGGTCGACCTGGCTCGTGTCGCCGGTGACGACCGCCTTCGAGCCGAAGCCGATCCGCGTGAGGAACATCTTCATCTGCTCGGGCGTCGTGTTCTGCGCCTCGTCGAGGATGATGAACGCGTGGTTCAGCGTGCGGCCGCGCATGTACGCGAGCGGCGCGATCTCGATCATCTGGCGCTCGAACATCTTCGCGGTCTTGTCGAAGCCGAGCAGGTCGTACAGCGCGTCGTACAGCGGCCGCAGGTACGGATCGACCTTCTGCGCGAGGTCGCCCGGCAGGAAGCCGAGCCGCTCGCCGGCCTCGACGGCCGGGCGCGTCAGCACGATGCGCTTGACCTGGTCGCGCTCGAGCGCGTCGACCGCGCACGCGACCGCGAGATAGGTTTTGCCGGTGCCGGCCGGGCCGATCCCGAACGTGACGTCGTGCGACAGGATCTGCTTCAGGTATTCGCGCTGCGCGGGTGTGCGGCCGCGCAGGTCGGCGCGGCGCGTGTAGAGCTTCGGCGCGGGCTCCAGCTCCTCGTCGTCGACGCGCATCACCGGCTCGTCGAACGGATGGTCGGGGTCGCCGCGGAAGCGCACGTCGAGCGTGTCTTCGACGCGGCCGTTGCCGCCCGTGTGACGCACCTCGACGAGCGCGAGCTGGATGTCGTCGACCGACAGCGGATCGCGCGCGCGGTTGTAGAAGTTTTCGAGCGCGGTGAGCGCGAGCTTGGCGCCGCGCCCGCGGATCGCGATCCGGTGGCCGCGCCGCTGCAGCGTGACGTCGAGCGCCTGTTCGATCTGCCGCAGGTTCTCGTCGAGCGGGCCGCAGAGATTCGCGAGGCGCGCGTTGTCGTCGCGCGGCGCGGTGAATTCCAGTGCTTGGGTGGGCTTCAAAGTGGCGTCGTGCTCCTGTGTCCCGTGGGGCGTCAGTGCGTGGCCGTGCTCGCGTCGTCGTGCGCGAGCACGAGCTCGCCGCGCAGCGAGTGCGGATACGCGTGATTGATCTTCACGTCGATCATCTGGCCGATCAGGCGCGGGTGCGATGCGAGCGGCGCCGGGAAGTTCACGACCCGGTTGTTCTCGGTGCGGCCCGCGAGCTCGTTCGGGTCCTTGCGCGACGGGCCCTCGACGAGGATGCGCTCGACCTTGCCGACCATCGACTGGCTGATGCGCGCGACGTTCTCCTCGATCGTCGCCTGCAGATGTTGCAGGCGCTTGAGCTTGACCTCGCGCGGCGTGTCGTCGTGCAGGTTCGCGGCCGGCGTGCCGGGGCGCGGGCTGTAGATGAACGAGAAGCTCGTGTCGTAGCTCATCTCGTGCACGAGCGCCATCATCTTGTCGAAGTCCGCCTCGGTCTCGCCGGGGAAGCCGACGATCAGGTCGGTCGACAGCGACAGGTCCGGGCGGATCGCGCGCAGCTTGCGGATCACCGACTTGTACTCGAGCACGGTGTAGCCGCGCTTCATCGCCATCAGGATCCGGTCGGAGCCGTGCTGGACCGGCAGGTGCAGGTGGTTCACGAGCTTCGGCACCTTCGCGTACATGTCGATCAGGCGCTGCGTGAATTCCTTCGGGTGCGACGTCGTGTAGCGAATCCGCTCGATGCCGGGGATGTCGGCGACGTATTCGATCAGCGTCGCGAAATCGGCGATCTCGGACGAGCCGGCCGTCAGCGCGCCACGGTACGCGTTCACGTTCTGGCCGAGCAGCGTGACTTCGCGCACGCCCTGGTCGGCGAGACCCGCGACTTCGGTCAGCACGTCGTCGAGCGGGCGCGACACTTCATCGCCGCGCGTGTACGGCACCACGCAGTAGCTGCAGTACTTCGAGCAGCCTTCCATGATCGACACGAACGCGCTCGGGCCCTCGACGCGCGCGGGCGGCAGGTGGTCGAACTTCTCGATTTCGGGAAACGTGATGTCGACCTGCGCGCGGCCGCTCGCGCGGCGCTGGTCGATCATCTGCGGCAGGCGGTGCAACGTCTGCGGGCCGAACACGAGGTCGACGTACGGCGCGCGCGACACGATCGACGCGCCTTCCTGGCTCGCGACGCAGCCGCCGACGCCGATCAGCAGGTCCGGCTTCGCCTCCTTCAGCTCGCGCACGCGGCCGAGGTCGGAGAACACCTTCTCCTGCGCCTTCTCGCGCACCGAGCAGGTGTTGAACAGGATGATGTCCGCGTCTTCCGGGGTGTCGGTCTTTTCGAGGCCTTCGGCGGCATTGAGCACGTCCACCATCTTGTCCGAGTCGTACTCGTTCATCTGGCAGCCGAAGGTCTTTACGTAAACTTTTTTCGTCATGGGGATTCGCCGTTCGCAGTGGTTGACCTGGGGGCGTCGTCTAGGGTGAATCGGGACGGCCGCGCGCTGCATGCACGCTGCATGATATGGCGCGCATTGGACAGGAAAGGCCGTCGGGAAAGCTTTCTATTATAGCTTTTCGCGGCCCGCCGGACCGGTGGCCGGTTGCGGGCGCGCGCCGCCGTGCCGGTGGGTTCCGGCCCCTTGCCGGCTCCATCCCGGCAAGGTGCGAGCGCAGACGCCGCGTGAAACACCCATTGCGCCGCGATGCTGATAACGGTGTGAAGATAACTTCGTTTGCCCGCTCCGGGCCCGGTGATAGCGTGTCAGTACGCGCCGTGCATGGCGCACTCCGATTCCGGCTTACCCCATTGCAGGGCCGCACGGCGGCCCGGAGGTCATGCTATGTCTACACCCCTGGCGCTGGTGCACGATGTGTCTTCCGTGGAGTCCGGCGACGCCGCCGATGTCCGGGCGCAGGCGTCGCTCGACGCGCTCGAGCAGGTCGTCGGCGTCAATCTGGCGCGGCTGCGCGCCGAGCGGCAGCTGTCGCTCGATGCGCTCGCGCGGCTGTCCGGCGTGTCGCGCGCGATGCTCGCGCAGATCGAGTCGGCGCGCAGCGTGCCGTCGATCAAGGTGCTGTGCAAGATCGCCGCCGCGCTGAAGGTGTCGGTTGCGGCGTTCCTGCGCCGCCATGCGGTGAACGGCTTCGAGCATCTCGCGGCCGACCGCGCGTCGCGCGTCGTCAGCGCGAACGGGCGCTTCTCGGCGCGCGCGCTGCATCCGGAAGGGGAGCCGGCCGCGGCCGAGTTCCACGAGCTGCGGATCGCGCCGCTGCATACCGAGGCGGGCGTGCGCCGCGCGCCGGGCACGACGATCAACCTGGTGGTCAGCGAAGGCACGCTGGAGGTGAGCGTGCACGATCGCCGCCAGCTGCTCGCGACCGGCGACGCGATCGTGTTCGACGCCGACCAGCCGCACAGCCTGCGCAATCCGGGCGACAGCGAGGCGCGCGCGTTTCGCGTGACGGTGAGCCCGGAGGTGCCGCCGCGCTGGCTCGTGCCGGATGCGGCGCGCGCGGCTGGCTAGGTGCGGCCGGCCAGGCGCGGCTGGCCAGGTGCGGCCGGCGCACATTAGACGGGGTCGTCAGTAAGGTTTTAGATGCGGTTCGCTGCGCCGCGCGTGCGGCTGTTGTATGCTTTGCCCGCCGGTTCGTCCGGCAATCAGTGCGTCTTCAGGGCGGGGTGGAATTCCCCACCGGCGGTAGGCTGGCGTCAAGCCGGCGAGCCCGCGAGCGCCCGCGCGTCATGCGCGGGGTCAGCAGATCTGGTCGAATGCCAGAGCCGACGGTCACAGTCCGGATGAGAGAAGATGTGCAGATGGTCATGTCCGTCAGGGCCGCTTCGCCGTGCGCGCGAAGCGGGTTGCCGTTCTGTCTGTTTGCAAATGCCCTGAAACGTTTTTCGCCCACTTCGTATTGCGAGGAGCGTTTCACATGTCCTTTGCTTCCGCTGTTTCGTCCCGTTCGCCCCGTTCGCCGGCGCCTGCCGACGCCTTCGCCGATCTCCCGTTGCTCGATTCCGAACCGGTGCCGCCGCGCATCGCCGCCGCGCTCGACGCATTGCGCGCGGGCCGCGCGGTCGTGCTGCAGGACGATCACGACCGCGAGAACGAAGCCGACCTGATCGTCGCGGCCGAGCGGATCACGCCCGAAACGATGGCGCTGCTGATCCGCGAATGCAGCGGGATCGTCTGCCTGTGCCTGACCGACGACAAGGTGCGCGCGCTCGCGCTGCCGCCGATGGTGCAGACCAACGAGAGCCGCAACGGCACCGCGTTCACGGTGTCGATCGAGGCGCGCGAAGGCGTGCATACCGGCGTGTCGGCGGCCGACCGCGTGACGACGATCCGCGCGGCGATCGCCGACGACGCGACGCCGCACGACATCGTGCGCCCGGGCCACGTGTTTCCGTTGCGCGCGCAACCGGGCGGCGTGCTCGCGCGCCGCGGCCACACCGAGGGCACGGTCGACCTGGCGATCCTTGCGGGGCTGAAGCCGGCCGGCGTGCTGTGCGAGCTGATGAACCCTGACGGCACGATGACGCGCGGCGACGATGTCGCGCGTTTCGCGCAGCAGCACGGCCTGCCGATGCTGACGATCGCTGAGCTGGTGGAATTCCGCGCGGCGCTTGCGGCCGCGCGTGAGTGCTGCATGAGCGCTGCATGAGCGACGCGTAGCGCGAACGCGATCCGGCTGCGCCGAGCGGCGCGCCGGGTTTCCGGCGGCGTGCCGTCCGCCGTCCGCCGTCTGCCGTTACGACTGCACGTCGCCGAACTCGCCGCGCATGCCGGCGGCGACGAGCGACGGCAGCTCGTCCATCTTCCGCATGATCCGCGTGATGCCCATCGCGCGCAGCGCATCCGCGTAGTTGTCGGGGATGTGGCTCGCGCCGACGAACGCGATCGTCTTCATCCCGGCCGCGCGTGCGGCGTTCAGGCCCGACACGCTGTCCTCGACGACGATGCAGCGCCCGGGCGCGACGCCGAGCGTGCGCGCCGCATGCAGGTAGACGTCGGGGTAGGGCTTCGGCCGCGCGACCTGCTCGGCGCTGAACACGCGCTCGCCGAAGATCTCGGTGAGCGCGGCGCGCTTGAGCGAGCTGCGCACGCGCGCGAGGCGGCTGTTCGACACGACCGCCGCGGGCAGGCTCACCTTCAGCAGCGCGTCGCGCACGCCGGTGATCGGCGCGAGCGATTGCGCAAGACCGGCCTCGATGTTGTGCTCGATCGTCTCGATGAAGTTGTCGGGCATCGTGATGCCGTAGCGCGTCTCGAGCCCGGTGAGGAAGCGCGAGGTCTGCTGGCCGAACGCGGTCTTCGCGGCGGCCTCGAAATCGATGTGCGGGAACGTGGCGGACAGCGTGTCGAGCAGCACGCGGTCGGCGATGACTTCGCTGTCGACGAGCACGCCGTCGCAGTCGCAGATGAGGTGATCGAGCATGATGGTGAAGAAGCAGGGGCGTCGGCGACGCCTGTCAGCCGCCATGATACGTGCTTTGCCGGGCGACAGCGCGCCGGCGCCGGCCGATCGGCGGCCGGTGCCGGCGCCGATGTCGGGCCGCGGCAGGCGCCACAGTGAAACAGCCCGCGGCCTTGCGGCGCGCGGGCTGCGTTGCTTCGGCGATGCGGGCCGCCGGTCAGTGCGGCGCGTGCAGCGTCAGGTACAGCCCGGCGGCGAGCGAGCCGCCGATCAGCGGGCCGATCACCGGAATCCACGCGTAGCGCCAGTCGCTGTCGCGCTTGCCGGGGATCGGCAGCAGCGCGTGCATGAGGCGCGGCGCGAGGTCGCGCGCGGGGCTCATCGCATAGCCGGTCGGGCCGCCGAGCGAGATGCCGATGCCGAGCACGAGCAGGCCGACGGGCAGCGCGTCGAGCGCGCCGAGGCCGACCTGCGGCGACGCGAGGTACAGCACGCCGAGGATCAGCACGAACGTGCAGATCGCTTCGGTCAGCACGTTGTGGCGGACGCTGCGGATCGCGGGCGCGGTGCAGAACACCGCGAGCTTCAGGTCGGGATCGGCTTCCTTCGCGAAGTGCTGGCGATAGGCGAGCCACACGACCAGCGCGCCCGCCATCCCGCCGAGCATCTGCGCGACGATGTAGCCGCCGACCTTCGACCACGCGAACTTGTGCGCGAGCGCGAGGCTGATCGTCACGATCGGGTTCAGGTGCGCGCCGCTGAACGACGCGGTCACGTAGACGGCGACGAATACCGCCATCGCCCAGCCCCACACGATCACGATCAGGTCCGCGCCCTTGCCCTTGGTGTTGGCGAGCAGCACGTTTGCGACCGCGCCGTTGCCGAGCAGCACGAGAATGGCCGTGCCGATGAATTCTGCGATATAAGGTGACATGTTGTCTCTCGTATGTCGCGGCGGACTCGCGCGCTGCGCGGTCCGCCGGTCATTGTTGTATGCGTTATGGATGACGAATGGTTACTGCGCGTCGTCGGCCCACGCCTTCGCGGCGCGCACCGCGCGCTGCCAGCCGGCCATGCACCGTTCGACCTGCTCCTTCGGCATCGACGGCGAGAAGCGGCGGTCGAGCTGCCACTGGCTGCGCAGTTCGTCGAGGTTCTTCCAGTAGCCGATCGCGAGGCCCGCGAGGTAGGCCGCGCCGAGCGCGGTCGTCTCGGTGATCTGCGGACGCACCGCGTCGACGCCGAGCAGGTCCGCCTGGAACTGCATCAGCAGGTTGTTCGCGCTCGCGCCGCCGTCGACGCGCAGTTCGCCGACGCTGATGCCCGAATCGGCCTCCATCGCCACGAGCACGTCGAGCGACTGGTACGCGATCGCATCGAGCGCCGCGCGCGCCAGGTGCGCGGACGTCGTGCCGCGCGTGACGCCGAACAGCGAGCCGCGCGCATGGGCGTTCCAGTGCGGCGCGCCGAGGCCGGCGAACGCGGGCACGAGGTAGACGCCGTCGGTGTGCGGCACGCTCTCGGCGAGCGCCTCGATCTCGGCCGCGCTCTTGATGATGCCCATGCCGTCGCGCAGCCACTGCACGACCGCGCCCGCGATGAAGATGCTGCCTTCGAGCGCGTACTGCACGTCGTCGCCGATCTGCCACGCGATCGTCGTCACGAGGTTGTTCTTCGACTCGATCGGCTTGTCGCCGGTGTTCATCATCAGGAAGCAGCCGGTGCCGTAGGTGTTCTTCACCATGCCCGACGTCGTGCACATCTGGCCGAAGAGGGCCGCCTGCTGGTCGCCCGCGATGCCGGCGAGCGGGATCTTCGACGCGAACACGGTGGTCTTCGTGTGGCCGTAGATCTCGGACGACGCCTTCACTTCCGGCAGCATGCTGCGCGGGATGTCGAACAGCTCGAGCAGCTCGTCGTCCCACTGGCGCGCATGGATGTTGAACAGCAGCGTGCGCGACGCGTTCGTCACGTCGGTCACGTGCAGCTCGTGCTTCGTGAAGTTCCACACGAGCCAGCTGTCGACGGTGCCGAACGCGAGCTTGCCCTGGTTCGCGCGGTCGCGCGCGCCGGGCACGTTGTCGAGGATCCAGCGGATCTTGGTCGCGGAGAAGTACGCGTCGATCGGCAGGCCGGTCTTCGCGCGCACCTTCGCTTCGAGGCCCTGCGCCTTCAGCGTGTCGCAGAAGTCGGCGGTGCGGCGGTCCTGCCAGACGATCGCGTTGTAGACCGGCTGGCCCGTCTCGCGATCCCAGACGATCGTCGTCTCGCGCTGGTTCGTGATGCCGATCGCGGCGATCGACGTGCCGTTCAGGCCGGTGCGGGTCACGGCCTCGGCCGCGACGCCCGCCTGCGTCGACCAGATTTCCTGCGGGTCGTGCTCGACCCAGCCGGGTTGCGGGTAGATCTGTTCGAATTCTTTCTGCGCGGTCGACACGATGTTGCCCTGGCGATCGAACAGCATCGCGCGGGAGCTCGTCGTGCCCTGGTCGAGCGCGAGGATGTACTGTTCCTGCATGTCTCTCATCTCCATCCGTAGTTGGCTTAGTTGTGATTCGCGCCGCACGGGGCGGCGCGATTTGGGTGAGTCGAAAACGGTCAGGCGTGTTGCGCGTGCGCGGCGGCGAACCACGCGTCGAGCGCGGCCGTCACCGCGTCGAGCGTGCCCGGCGCGACGTGCAGGCCGAGCTTCGAGCGGCGCCACAGCACGTCCTGTGCGCGCGTCGCCCATTCGACGTCGCGCAGGTAGCGCAGTTCGGCTTCGTGGATGCCCGGCGCGATCGCCCCGCGCCGAGCTCGGCGAGCGACTTCGCATTGCCGACCACGCGTTCCGCGCGCGTGCCGTACGCGCGCGCATAGCGGCGCGCGAGCTCGGCAGGCAGCCACGGATGACGCGCCGCGAACTGCGCGGCGAACGCGTCGAACTTCGCGTTGGCGATGTCGCCGCCCGGCAGCGGCGCGCCGGCGGTCCACGGCGCGGCGTCACGGCCGAGCGCGCGGCACAGCAGGTCGCCGGCTTCCTCGGCGAGCTTGCGGAACGTCGTGATCTTGCCACCGAACACCGACAGCAGCGGCGCGCCCGCGCCGTCGTCCATCTCGAGCCGGTAGTCGCGCGTGACGGCGGACGCATTGGCCGCGTTCTCGTCCTCGAGCAGCGGGCGCACGCCCGAATACGTCCAGTGCACGTCGGCCGGCGAGATCTTGCGCTTGAAGTAGCGGTTGATCGACTCGCACAGGTATTGCGTCTCGTTGCCGTCGATCGCGACCTTGGCCGGATCGTTCGTGTATTCGACGTCGGTCGTGCCGATCAGCGTGAAGTCGCGCTCGTACGGAATCGCGAAGATGATCCGCTTGTCCGGGTTCTGGAAGATGTAGGCGTGATCGTGATCGAACAGGCGGCGCGTGATGATGTGGCTGCCTTTCACGAGCCGCACGCTGTGCTGCGCGCCGCGGCCGAGCGCGCCGTGCAGCACGTCGCCGACCCACGGGCCGGCCGCGTTCGCGATCGCGCGGGCGCGCACGACGCTGATCGAGCCGTCCGCGAGTTGCAGCCGCGCTTCCCATTCGTCGCCCACCCGCTCGGCGGACACGAGCCTGGTGCGCGTCAGGATCTCGGCGCCGCGCTCCTTCGCGTCGAGCGCGTTCAGCACGACGAGGCGCGCGTCGTCGACCCAGCCGTCGGAGTACACGAAGCCGCGCTTGATCGAATCGATCAGCGGCGCGCCGGCCGCGTGGCGGCGCATGTCGATGCCGCGCGAGCCAGGCAGCAGCTCGCGCTTCGCGAGGTGATCGTAGAGGAACAGGCCGATGCGGATCAGCCAGGCCGGACGCAGGTTCGGCATATGCGGCATCACGAAGCGCAGCGGCCACATGATGTGCGGCGCCGCGCGCAGCAGCGTCTCGCGCTCCTGCAGCGCCTTGCGCACGAGCCCGAATTCCTTGTACTCGAGATAGCGCAGGCCGCCGTGGATCAGCTTCGTGCTGGCCGACGACGTGTGCGACGCGAGATCGTCCTGCTCGCAGAGCATGACCGACAGGCCTCGGCCGGCCGCATCGCGCGCGATGCCCGCGCCGTTGATGCCGCCGCCGACGACGAGCAGATCGTAGCGATTCGGTTGGGTCACCTGCTGTCCTTATCGTCTGATGGAAATTGACGAACAAGAAATGTTCGAATTCGAAATTTAACGAACGAATTCGAAAAAGTAAAGTTCGAAAAAGAGGGGAGGGGCGGGTGGCGCGCCGGGCGATCCCGGACGATACTGGCGGAATCGTCCGTTTCATGAGGTGAATCATGCGTATTGGGATGCGGGCCGGCGTTTGCGCCGTCCTTCTGGCGGGGTGCGCGGGCACGCCGCCGCTCGAAGGCAGCTGGCGGGCGCCGTCGTTCGTGGCGTTGCAGACGGCGTGCGGCGGCACGGCGCGCGACTGGGGCGCGGATGCGCAGCCGGTCTACTCGGCGATCTACGATGCGTATGTCGCGAAGCGGTATCGCGGGTTGTCGGAAGCGAGCTACTGCACGTTCGTAAACGAACTTTCGGCGCGCTATGCGGCGCCGGACGCGTCGGCGCGGGCCGGCTGGGTCGCGTATTTCAACGACGCGCGCGCGAAGGCCATCAGCTGGCGCGCGGCGGTCGATCCGACGCTGCGCGGCGGCTGAGCGTCGCCGCCCGGCCTGGGCGAGAGGAGAGAGGGGGCGGCCGGAAGCCGGCCGCGGTCAGGTCAGGAAAAGCGGCATTTGATGGATCGCAATGCCGCGTCGCCGGTTTCGGTCACGCAGTATTTGCGTCCCGAACCGAGCCCTTCGAGCCGGACGAGTTGCTGCTCGAGCAGCGCGTCGAGTTCATCGCGATCCATGTCGGCCTGATCGGGAGCGTCCTTCACAAGCAGTAGCGTGGCGAATTCATGCGGACTCAGCATCGTTCTCTCCATGGCATCCGGACTGCCCGCGCACACGGCTCGGCGGCCGGTGCGCGATACCCAGCGGGGGTATGGCTTGGGGGGAAAAGCTGCTTTCGCCGGCCCAACGGATCGCCCGCGCCTTGGCACAGGCGGGACGGACGAACAGGCCGGGGAACTGGAGTCTAGTCGAGCGCGCGGGCAGCGCCAAATCGCGCCCCATTAATTTTCCGTTTGACAGGCGGATGCGCGGCAAGCGGTCTTGCTGTGCCGCCAACTTCTTGATTTCACTTGAAGTTCTGGGTGCGGCGCAGCATCGCGACGGTCATTCCGCGACGTACACCTGGGTGCCGGCGGCCGCGACCGTCTCCGCCATGTCCGGCGGCAGCGGCTTGTCGGTGAAGAGCGCGTGCACCTGGCTCAGGTGCCCCTGGCGCACGAGCGCCGGACGGCCGATCTTCGAATGATCGGCCACGAGATAGACGGTGCGCGCATGCTGCATGATCGCCTCGGCGACCCGCACCTCGCGGGTGTCGAAGTCGCGCAGCGTGCCGTCGGTCTCGATCGCCGACGTGCCGATGATCGCGTAGTCGACCTTGAACTGGCGGATGAAGTCGATCGCCAGCTCGCCGACGATCCCCTTGTCCCACGGCCGCACGATGCCGCCCGTGATCAGCACCTCGCAGTCCGGGTAGCCGCTCATCATCGACGCGACGTTCAGGTTGTTGGTGATCACGTGCAGCCCGTGATGGCGGTTCAGCGCGCGCGCGACCTCCTCGGTCGTCGTGCCGAGGTTGATGAACAGCGACGCCTGGTCGGGGATGTGCGACGCGGCGAGCGCCGCGATGCGCCGCTTCTCGTCGTGGAACATCCGCTGGCGGGCGGTGTACGACACGTTCTCCGAGCTCGTCGGCAGGCTCGCGCCGCCGTGGTAGCGGCGCAGCAGGTTCAGGTCGGCGAGCCAGTTGACGTCGCGGCGGATCGTCTGCGGCGTCACCGCGAAGTGCGCGGCGAGATCGTCGACGGTCACGAAGCCGTCGCGCTGCACCCATTCGAGCAATTCCTGCTGGCGCGCGTTGAGGGTGAGGCGAGGGTCTCGGGTCATGGCTCGATGCCGAAGGCGTGAACACGGAAGCGGGTATTGTAAGGGTGTTCGGCCGCCAGGCCGGGCGCGGCTCGCTTGGCGCGCCGCCGATGATTCATGTGCGCAATGCATGGATTCATGTGACGAATGAATTTGCGCGACCGTGCCGATCGCGCTGCAATGGCGGATTGTCCGCGTTCGCGCGCTCATTCAGTTTCCTTCGAGGTGGAATCGATGACCGGCTTCAACTGGCACAACCCGTATCCGACGACGCGCATCCCGGTGTTCGCGCGCAACGTCGTGTCGACGTCGCATCCGCTGGCCGCGCAGGCTGGCCTGCGGATGCTGTGGAAGGGCGGCAACGCGGTCGACGCGGCGCTCGCCGCCGCGGCCGCGATCACGGTGGTCGAGCCGGTGTCGTGCGGGCTGGGCGGCGATGCGTTCGCGCTCGTGTGGGACGGCCGGCGGTTGCACGGGCTGAATGCGTCGGGCGTCGCGCCGGCCGCATGGAACGCCGACTATTTCCGCCGGCGTCACGGCGAGGACGCGCACGGCCACGCACGCAAAGCCGATGCGCGGCTGGGACACGGTCACCGTGCCGGGCGTCGTCGCGGGCTGGGAGGCGCTGCATGCGAAGTTCGGTTCGCTGCCGTTCGCGGACCTGCTCGAGCCGGCGATCGAGATTGCCGAGCGCGGCCATGCGGTGCCACCGATCGTCGCGCACAAGTGGGCGGCCGCGGTGCCTGAGCTGAAAGGGCTGCCGGGCTTCGCGGAGACCTTCATGCCGCGCGGCCGCGCGCCCGAGGTGGGCGAGCGCGTGTGCCTGCCCGGCCATGCGCAGACGCTGCGCACGCTCGCGAAGGACGGCGCGCGCGCGTTCTACGAGGGCGCGCTTGCCGAGCGGATCGCCGCGTTCGCGCGCGACGGCGGCGGCGCACTGACCGAAGCCGACCTGCGCGCATACCGGCCGGAATGGGTCGAGCCGATCGGCAAGCGCTTTCGCGGCTACACGATTCACGAGATCCCGCCGAACGGGCAGGGCATCGCCGCGCTGATCGCGCTCGGCATCGCCGAGCACGCGGGCGTCGCCGAGTGGCCGGTCGATTCGCCGGAATCGCAGCACCTGCAGATCGAGGCGATGAAGCTCGCGTTCGCGGACGTCTACCGCTACGTCGCCGACCCGCGCGCGATGGAGGTCACGCCGGCGCAGATGCTCGACGACGCGTACCTCGCCGAACGGGCGAAGCGGATCGACCCGGCGCGCGCGACGCACTTCGGCCACGGCCGGCCGCCGTCGGGCGGCACGATCTATCTGTCGGCGGCCGACGAGCGCGGGATGATGGTGAGCTTCATTCAGTCCAACTACATGGGCTTCGGCTCGGGCCTCGTCGTGCCGGGTACGGGGATTGCGCTGCAGAACCGCGGGTACGGCTTCTCGATGGACCCTGCATCGCCGAACGTCGTCGCGGGCGGCAAGCGGCCGTTCCACACGATCATTCCGGCGTTCGTGACCGAACAGGCCGACGGCCGCACCGACGCGGTGATGAGCTTCGGCGTGATGGGCGGCGACATGCAGCCGCAGGGCCATCTGCAGACCATCGTGCGGATGCTCGGCTACGGCCAGCAGCCGCAGGCGGCGTGCGACGCGCCGCGCTGGAAGGTCAACCGCGACTTCACGCTCGACGTCGAGTCGAGCATGGATCGTGCGACGGTCGGCGCGCTCGCGGTGCGCGGCCACACGATCAAGTCGGTCGACGATCCCTACATGGATTTCGGCTCGGGCCAGTTCGTGTGGCGGCTCGACCGGGACGATCCCGAGCGCGGCTACGTTGCCGCGAGCGACAGCCGGCGCGACGGGCTCGCCGCCGGTTTCTGACGGAACGCTTCCAGTCGGCGGCGGCGCCGATCCGAGGGCGATCGGCAAAACAGCCAACCAGCCGACCAGCCGACCAGCCGGCTTGACGTGGCGCATGTCGTGGCACGTGCGGGGTTCGAAGAACCCGTCTAACGAAGCGCAACATGGCGGGTGGAACTGCGCGCGCCGGGTACGGTCAGTGGTTGAAGCACGAACATAAATCTCCGGCTAAGATGCCAGGATGGTTCGGCCGGACCAAGTCACTATAAATGCAAGCAAAACGTCGCCTGCGGGCGCCGGGCCGGTGCCGAAGGGAAGGGCCGGCGCGCCGCGCGACGACTGGGAGCGCAACACCATGCAGACTGAAACGACGCATGTCATGCCGTGGCGAATCGAGGACATCGACCTTACGCGGATCGATCGTCAGCGCGCCGCGGCGAACGAGGATTTGCTGCTGCTGCTGTGCGCGGCGTCGTTCATCGAGAGCGGTTCGGATCTCTACACCAGCAACCTGAGTGAATTCTTCAACGACGATCCGGAAGTGTCGGCGTGGCTCAACAATGCATGGGAGCACGAAGAATTGCAGCACGGCCGCGCGCTGAAGGCCTACATCGCGCACGTCTGGCCGGAGTTCGACTGGGATACCGCCTTCGCGAATTTCTTCGACGAGTACTCGAAGACCTGCTCGATCGAAGCGTTCGAGAAGACCCGCGCGCTCGAGATGGTTGCGCGCTGCGTCGTCGAGACGGGCACGGCCACGCTCTATCGCGCGATCAACGAGTGCTCGGACGAGCCCGTGCTGAAGGAAATCACCGACAACATCCGCACGGACGAAGTGCGCCACTACAAGCACTTCTTCAAATATTTCAAGAAGTACAACCAGCTCGAGGGCAACGGCCGGCTCGCGGTGCTCGGCGCGCTGACGCGCCGCGTGCTGGAAATCAAGAACGAGGATTCGGAGATCGCGCTGCGCCACGTGTTCGCGATCCGCTATCCGGACCGCATCGGCGACGGCGAATACAGCCGCGCGCGGGTCGCGCGCATCAATGCGCTCGTGCGTCGCAACCTGTCGGCGGACATGTGCGTGAAGATGCTGCTCAAGCCGCTCGAGCTGCCCGCGAAGATCCAGCCGGGCGTTCACTATCCGCTCACGAAGCTCACGCAGCACGTGTTCTTCCGCTGATCGCCGCCTGCCGGGCGGCCTGCCGCGGGTATGCTGCGGCATCCTTCACGTTCGACGAGGCCGCTCCATCATGACCGATTCACATCGCCGCGCACTCGAGCAATGGACGTTCGATGCGTGGCCGCCGGCCGTCGCGTCGTTGTTCGACGGCTCGGCGCTCGAGCGCAAGGCCGACGTCGCGGCGTCGCTGATCGTTGCGACCGACGACGGCCAATTGCGCACGACGCTCCTGAGCGTCGGCGAGATCTACGCGCGCGATGCGCGCGTGCTGCTGCTCGCGCTGTGGCCGCAATCGCGCGCGGCGCGCGCGCTCGCGCAACGGCGCGCGGCCGCGCTGACGCTCGTCGCCGACGGCGCGTTCTTTCAGGCGCAATTGAAGATCGAGCCGCTCGAAGGCGACTTCGGCGGGCTCGCGGGTTTCGTCGCGACGATCGCGCACGGCGATGCGCAGCGCGTCGGCTATGCGCGTCTCGCGACAGGCGTCACGTTTGCGCTGGAAGGGGAGCGCGCCGCGGTGCTCGAACGCTGGCAACGCCAGGTCGAGCACCTGCGGCGCGCGGCCGCGCGTCTTTAGTGGCCGCGCTGGCCGCTGCGCGACGAACGATTGCGGTTCGCGTGCGCGGCGTTGCCGTTGGCCGCCCGCCCGCTACCGCCGCCGCTCGCCGGACGCGGGCCATTGCCGCCCGCGTTGCCCGGCTTCGCGGCTTTCTGCTGTGCCGCCTTGGGCTGCGACGACTTCGGCGCGCCGTCGCGCTTCGCGGCCGGTTGGCCCGCGCCGCCCGCACGCGGCGCGCGATTGCCGCCACCGCCGCCGCCGCGCGGCTGCTGCCCGCGGCGCTGCTGGATCGGCTCCGGCTTCGCGTTCGGGTCCGGCTCGAAGCCCGGGATCACTTCCTGCGGAATCTCGCGCTTGATCAGCCGCTCGATGTCGCGCAGCAACTGCTTCTCGTCGACGCACACGAGCGACACCGCTTCGCCGGTCGCGCCCGCGCGGCCGGTGCGGCCGATCCGGTGCACGTAGTCTTCCGGCACGTTCGGCAGGTCGAAGTTGACGACATGCGGCAGCTGGTCGATGTCGATGCCGCGCGCGGCGATGTCGGTCGCGACGAGCACCTGCAGCGTGCTGTTCTTGAACTCCGCGAGCGCGCGCGTGCGCGCCGACTGGCTCTTGTTGCCGTGGATCGCCATCGCGCTGATGCCGTCCTTCGTCAGCTGTTCGGCGAGCCGGTTCGCGCCGTGCTTCGTGCGCGTGAATACGAGCACCTGGAACCAGTTGTGCTCGCGGATCAGATGCGTGAGCAGCTCGCGCTTGCGGTCGCGGTCGACCGGGTGGATCTTCTGCGCGACGGTCTCGGCGGTGGTGTTGCGGCGTGCGACCTCGATCAGCGCCGGCGAGTCGAGCAGGCTGTCGGCGAGCGCCTTGATCTCGTCGGAGAAGGTGGCCGAGAACAGCAGGTTCTGGCGGCGCGGCGGCAGCTTCGCGAGCACGCGCTTGATGTCGTGGATGAAGCCCATGTCGAGCATCCGGTCGGCTTCGTCGAGCACGAGGATGTCGAGCTGCGACAGGTCGATCGTCTTCTGCTGCATGTGATCGAGCAGGCGCCCCGGCGTCGCGACGACGATGTCGACGCCGCGCCTGAGCGCGTCGATCTGCGGATTGATGCTGACGCCGCCGAACATCACGGTCGAGCGCAGCTTCAGGTACTTGCTGTACGCGCGCACGCTTTCCTCGACCTGGGCGGCGAGTTCGCGCGTCGGCGTGAGGATCAGCGCACGCACCGCGCGCTTCGCGTGATGGTGTTCGGCGTAGAAGGTGTGCAGGCGCTGCAGGATCGGCAGCGTGAAGCCTGCGGTCTTGCCGGTGCCGGTTTGCGCGCCGGCGAGCAGATCGCCGCCGCCGAGCACGGCGGGGATCGCCTGCGACTGGATCGGCGTGGGCGATGTGTAGCCGAGCTCGTTGACCGCTTTGACGAGCGGTTCGGCCAGGCCAAGAGATTCAAAAGACATAGATACGACTCTGGAGTTTTATGATCGGCGACGCATCGCGCGGCCAGCGCGGGGATAGCGTCGCAAGAAAAACAAAAACAAAAGGGCGCGGCCGCGGTTTCCCGCAGCCGCGCCCCGTTTGCGTCACCCGATACTTAGTCGAGCGGTGCGGAACGCAGATCGCTCACCTGCTGCGGCGAGATCGGCGAACCGTTGTTGCCCCACGACATCCGGATGTACGAAACGACCGCCGCGACTTCCTGGTTCGACAGCGACTGCGCGAACGGCGGCATCCCGTACGGACGCGGATTCTTGAACGTGCTCGGCGGATAGCCGCCATTCAGCACCATGCGGATCGGGTTCACGGCCGATTCCATCGTGATCGAATGGTTCAGCGCGAGCGGCGGATAGGCCGGCGGCTTGCCCTGGCCGTTGTCGGCGTGGCAGGTCGCGCAGTTGTCCGCATAGATCTTCTTGCCTTGCTCGAGCAGCACGTTGCCGAACTGCTTCGACGGCTCGTACTGCATGTTCTTCGGCGCTTCAGCCTTCTGCGGGATCGACTTCAGGTACGTCGACATCGCGCGCGTATCTTCGTCGGTCATGTACTGCAGGCTGTTGTGGACCACGTCCGCCATCGGGCCGAACACCGCGCCCTTGTGCGACACGCCCGCCTGCAGCAGGTCGGACAGCTCCTGCACGTGCCAGTCGCCGAGGCCGAGTTCCTTGTCGTTCGTCAGCGACGGCGCATACCAGTTCTGCAGCGGGATCAGGCCGCCCGCGAAGGCCGACGCGCTCACCGGGCCGCCCATCATGTTGATCGACGTATGGCACATCGAGCAATGGCCGAGGCCTTCGACGAGGTACGCGCCGCGGTTCCATTCGACCGACTTGGTCGGATCCGGCTTGTACTCGCCTTCCTTGAAGAACAGCGTGCGCCAGCCGATCAGCAGGTTGCGGTTGTTGAACGGGAACTTCAGCTCGTGCGGACGGCTCGGCGCCGATACCGGCGCGACCGAGCGCAGGTACGCGAAGATCGCGTCCGAATCCGCGCGCGTGACCTTCGTGTAGCTCGCGAACGGGAAGCCCGGGTACAGCAGGCTGCCGTCCTTCGAGCGGCCCGTGTGCATCGCGCGGTAGAAGTCGTCCGACGTCCACTTGCCGATGCCGGCCTGGTCGTCCGGCGTGATGTTCGGCGTGTACATCGTGCCGAACGGCGTCGCCATCGGCAGGCCGCCCGCGAACGGCTTGCCGCCGCGCACGGTGTGGCACGCGATACAGTCGCCGACGCGCGCGAGGTATTCGCCCTTCTTGATCAGCGCGGCCTGGTCGGCCGGCGTGGCCGCGACGGCGGCGGCGCCGTGCAGCGTGTCGTTGCCCGGCCACAGGACCGGCACGAGAGCCGCTGCCGCGACGATCGCGACAGCCGAGAGTGCAAACAGGGACTTGCGTTTCATTGTGTCTGTCTCCCTAGCCTTATTGCGGTTCGCTGCCGCAGGCAAGCGGAGTCTTCATCGCGCGGGCCGGGGCCGGCACGGGGTTGGCGGGCGCCGGTTGGGCGGCGAGCCATGCGGTCACGGCGGTCACGTCTTCGTCGGAAAGCTTCGCGGCGATATCGTGCATGCAGTCGGGCGCCTTCGCGTGGCGGTTGCCCGAGCGCCATGCGCCGAGCTGCGCGCTCAGGTAGTCGGCGTGCAGGCCGACGAGACCCGGGATCGCCGGCTGCATGCCGGTCAGCGTCGCGCCGTGGCAGGCCACGCAGGCCGGCAGCTTGCGCGACGGATCGCCTTGCGTGACGAGCTGCTTGCCGCGCGCGAGCGTCGCGGCCGGCAGCGTCGGCTTCGCCGGCGCCGGGTACGGCGGGCGCTCGGCCGAGAAGTGCGCGGCCATCTCGCGCAGGTAGTCGTCGTTCAGGTACGTCAGCAGATAGTTCATCGGCGGGTACTTGCGACGGCCGTCACGGAAGTTGACGAGCTGGTTGTACAAGTATTCGGCCGGCTTGCCGGCGAGACGCGGGAAGTAGTCGTTGTCCGTGCCCTGGCCGTGGACGCCGTGGCAGGCCGTACAGCCGCGCACGCGCTCGGCCATGGTATCGGGCGCCTTGAGCGGCGCCTGCTGGGCTTGTTGCTCCGTGGGCTTGGTCTGCGCTTGGGCAGCGCTCGTAAGGCCCGCACCGCCGATCAACAGAACGGCGAGCAGCGGACGGAAGAGGCGTCTTGAAGACACACGAGACTCCATGATTATTCGTCGGGGACCTGACCGGGCTACGATCGGCTCGGCATGACGGCAGGACAGCCGGGCTGCTGCGACGCGGCATTCTATCATCGATGGGTAATGACGGCTATTTGACAAATGGTCATCGGTTCCTGCCTGTTTACGACTTGCGACAATTTGACGCGTATCGTTCACGGCCTTCATGAACCGGCGTGCGTTTTGCCTATCGAAGACCGTACACTCGCGGGTCGCGCGGTGCCGCCTCCGCCGCAGATCGTGTCATTTCACAGTTTCCGGATTCATCGATGACGTTTTCTACCGTGCCGTTGCCGTCTTCTCCCTGTCGTTGCATTCGCAGCCGTATCGCCCGCAGCCCGTTTCGCGGAGGTCGCGCATGACGAGGTTCGACAGTCTGTGGATCGGCCAGGTCGCGCTTGCCGCGCTGATGGACGCGGCGTTCGCGACGGCGGTCGGCTCGGCGCTGCTCAAGGGCTGGCTCGCGAAGGAAGGCGCGCGGCCCGTGATCGCGCCGTCGCATCCGGCATGGCTGCGCGCGCAACATTCGCTGATGGCCGCCGCGGCCGCGCTGTTGCTGGCGGACCTCGGCTGGCTCGTCTACGAGGCGGCGGCGATGAGCGGCGCGGGGCTCGGCGGCGCGTTCGGCGCGATTCCGACGGTGCTCGCGCAGACCCACGCCGGCTTTGCGTGGAGCGTCGCGTTCGGCGGCGCGGTCGTGCTTGCCGTCGTCGCGCTGTCGCGGCCGGACGGGCCGCTCGCGTATGCGGTGCTGTGGCTGGCGGTGATCGCGATCGCCGCCGGCAAGGCGTCGCTCGGGCACGCGATCGATACCGGCGCGTTCTCGGCGGCCGTCGCCTTGCAGACGCTGCACCTGCTCGTCACCGCCGCGTGGGGCGGGCTCGTGCTCGCGGGCGGGCTCGCGGTGCTGCCCGCGCTCGGCTCGTCGGTCGCGCGCGGCGCGCTGATCCGCATCGCGCAGCGGCTGTCGCGGACGTCGATCGTCGCGCTCGCGTTCGTGCTCGCCACCGGCGCGCTCAACGCGGCGCGCGGGCTCGGCGGCTCGCTCGCGCCGCTCGACGGCAGCGCGTGGGGCCGCGTGCTGCTGCTGAAGCTGCTGCTGGTCGCGCTCGCGCTGGTGCTCGGCGGGCTGAACCGCTTCTCGGCGCTGCCGCGCCTGCGCCGCACCGCGTCGACCGAGGATGCGCACACGTTCCGCAACATCCTGCATCTCGAAGGGCTGACGATGATCGGCGTGTTCATCGCGGCGGCCGTGCTGGCCGCGAGCGTGCCGGGCTTCGCCGCGCTCGGCTAGCGCCGGCGCCGCCGCCGCGTCGAAGCGGCGGTCCGCCGGGCCGGCGCGCGCCGCGCCGTCACCACTCGGCGACGCTGCCGTCCGCGTGACGCCACACCGGGTTGCGCCAGCGGTGGCCGGTCTGCGCCATCTCGCGCACTTTCTCCTCGTTGACGTCGATGCCGAGCCCCGGGCCTTGCGGGATCGCGACGAAGCCGTCGTCGTAGCGGAACACCTCGGGGTTGCGCAGGTAGTCGAGCAGGTCGTTGCCCTGGTTGTAGTGGATGCCGAGGCTCTGCTCCTGGATGAATGCGTTGTAGCTGACCGCGTCGAGCTGCAGGCACGCGGCGAGCGCGATCGGGCCGAGCGGGCAGTGCAACGCGAGCGCGACGTCGTAGCTCTCGGCGAGCGTCGCGATCTTCCGGCATTCGGTGATGCCGCCCGCATGCGACGCGTCCGGCTGGATGATGTCGACGTAGCCGCCCGCGAGGATGTGCTTGAAATCCCAGCGCGAGTAGAGCCGCTCGCCGAGCGCGATCGGCGTATTGGTCTGGTTGACGATGTCGCGCAGCGCCTCGGCGTTCTCCGACAGCACCGGCTCCTCGATGAACATCAGCTTGTACGGGTCCAGCTCCTTCGCGAGCACCTTCGCCATCGGCTTGTGCACGCGGCCGTGGAAGTCGACGCCGATGCCGACGTGCGGGCCGACCGCGTCGCGCACCGCCGCGACGTTCGCGATCACCTGTTCGACCTTGTCGTAGGTGTCGACGATCTGCAGCTCCTCCGAGCCGTTCATCTTCACCGCGCTAAAGCCGCGCTCGACGACGGCGCGCGCGTTGTTCGCGACGTCGCTCGGCCGGTCGCCGCCGATCCACGAATACACCTTGATGCGCTCGCGCACCTGGCCGCCGAGCAGCGCGTGCACCGGTGCGCCGTGATGCTTGCCCTTGATGTCCCATAGCGCCTGGTCGACGCCCGCGATCGCGCTCATCGTGATCGGGCCGCCGCGGTAGAAGCCGGCGCGGTACATCACCTGCCAGTGATCCTCGATCAGCAGCGGGTCCTTGCCGACCAGATAGTCGGCGAGCTCGTGCACGGCGGCCTCGACCGTGTGCGCGCGGCCCTCGACAACCGGCTCGCCCCAGCCGACGATGCCCTCGTCGGTCTCGATCTTGAGAAACAGCCAGCGCGGCGGCACGATGAAGGTTTCGAGGCGGGTGATCTTCATGGCGGATGTCTCCTGGAGGTAGGCTCTACGGTGATCCTAGCGCAGGCGATTTAAAAATAGTATTAATAGCACTATTGTGCAGATAGTGGACAGCCCGGCGTCGACGCCGGCTGTCCGCGCCTTGGGAGAGCGATCATCATTCAACGCGACTTGCATGGACAAACGGCGTTCCGGCTCGCGACGGCGATCCTGCGCGGCGATCATCCGCCCGAATCGCTGCTGCCGAGGGAGCCCGAGCTGATGGAGCGGTTCGGCGTGAGCCGCACGGTGCTGCGCGAGGCGCTGCGCACGCTGACGTCGAAGGGGCTCGTCGAATCGCGGCCGAAGGTCGGCACGCGGGTGCGGCCGCGCCGCGCGTGGAACCTGCTCGACGCCGACCTGCTCGACTGGTATTCGCGCGTCGCGCCGCCGCTTTCGTTCGCGCTGAAGCTGCAGGAGATGCGCGAGATGGTCGAGCCGCATGCGGCGGCGCTCGCCGCGCGCGCGTATGCGCCGGAAGCGTTCGAAGCGATCGACGCCGCCGCGCGGGCGATGGCCGACGCGCGCAACGTCGACGAATGGGTCCGCGCCGACCTGAGGTTCCACCTGAGCGTGCTCGAGGCCGGCGGCAACGAGCTGCTGGTGCCGCTCGGCGCGCTGATCGACCGCACGCTCGAGGCGCAGCTGCAGCTGAATGCACGTCGCGCCGACGTGTTCAATGCGTCGCTCGCCGAGCATACGGCCGTCAGCGATGCGATTCGCGGGCGCGACGAGGACGGCGCCCGTCGCGCGATGGCCGCGCTGCTCGCGGTGACGCGCGCGCGCATCGAGCGCTCGTGACGGCCGGGGCGGTCGCGCCGGCGCGCCGTCGGCGGCTGCGCGCGCTGCGTTCAGACCGATTCGTCGCGAGCGGAATGCCGGTCGGCGCGGTCATGTGACGCGTTCGTCGCGGCTGCCGCGATTGACGTCGCGGCGGCTCGCAGTACGTTGCGGCCGGCGCGGCGGCGCGCTACTGTGCTCGCTCGAGCGCATCCGCGTGACGGCGTCCCGCCGTCATGCGTCGATGCGCCGGTGCCGCTTCGGAGATCACCATGCTGTATCGCGGAAGCTGCCATTGCGGCGACGTGCAGTTCGACGCCCAAGGCGACCTGCAGGGCGTGATGGCGTGCAATTGCTCGATCTGCCGGCGCAAGGGCGCGCTGATGTGGTTCGTGCCGCGCGCTCACGTCACGTTCTCGACGCCCGACGACAACCTCGCCACCTATACGTTCAACAAGCACGTGATCCAGCATCGCTTCTGCAAGCGCTGCGGGATCCACACCTTCGCCGAGGCCACGCATCCGAACGGCACCGAGATGGTCTGCATCAACGTGCGGTGTCTCGAGGATGTCGATCCCGACGTGCTGCCGGTCACGCATTACGACGGACGCTCGCGTTGAAGCGCGCGGCGCAGCTCGGCACCGGCGCGCGACGCGCCGCGGCCGTCACGACGGTAGCGGCTGCGGCGTTTCGGCCTGCGGTGCGTCGCCGGCCGTCCGCGTGCCGGCCGTCACGGGCCGCTCGATCAGCGGCGCAAGCGCCGGCGCCATCGATTTCAGCAATTGCACGGCCATCGCGCTCGTGAAGTCGTAGCGCGCCGCGTAGGGCTCGTGCGCGCTCGCCGTCAGCACGCCGAAGAAACGGTCGCCGAGCACGAACACGAACGTGCCGCTGCGGTTTACCTTGCGCGATTCGATCAGCCGCGCGCCGCGCGCGTAGACGTTGAAGCGCTGGTCGCCGGTGCCGGTCTTGCCGTACACCTCGAGCGTCTTGCCGCTGGGCAGCGTCATCCCGTCGGCGAGCCGCCTGCCGGTGCCGGTGAGCACGACGTCGCGCAGCAACTGGTGCACGACGCCGACGATCTCCGGCGACAGCGTCGGCTGCGGCTGCGCGGCCGCCCGCACGAAGCGCGTCTCGTACGGCGTGCCCTTCGCGAAGTCGAGCCGCGTGATCGTCTCCGTCGGCGCCTTGTCGCCGCCGTTCGCGATCAGCCCGATCAGCTTCGCGAGCGCGTCCGGCTGATCGCCCGATGCGCCGATCGCGGCCGCGTACGACGGCGTGACTTCCTCGAACGGATAGCCGAGCGCGCGCCACGACTTGCTGATCGCCGCGTACGCGCGCAGTTCCACCATGCGGCGGATCCGCCGGTCCTGCGTGCCGTGATAGCGCGTCTTGTACAGCCACGTGTAGGTGTAGAAGCGCGCGTCGCGGCTCGCCTGCTCGACGTCGCCGAGCGATGCGTCCGGATGCGCGCGCAGGTAGTTGAGCGTCCACAGCGCGAGCGGGTGCACGCTTGCGATGTAGCCGCGGTCGTTCAGGTTGAAGCGGTCGATCGCGTACTTCGCATAGAGCGCCGCGAGATCGTCGTCGGACAGCGTCGCCGCCGGCGTGCCCTTCAGTTGCGCGCGCATCTGTGCATCGAACCACGCGCGCGATTCGTTCGGCGCGACGCTGCGCAGCACGGTCGCGAGCTTCGGCGGCGACTTGCGCACGTCCTTCAGCATCAGCGCGAGCGCGTCGTCCGCGGGCTTGCCCGCGTAGCGCGTGTAGAAGCGCTTCACGTAGACCTTGCTTTCGCCGTCGACGAACTGCTGCAGATAATGCTTGCGCTGCTCGGGATCGTCGAGCCACGACGACGACGGCCCGGACGTCTGGATCATCTCGTAGTGGACGATGTCGCGCATCAGCCGCACGAACACGAGGTTGACCGAGTGCGCGAACGCCTGGTGCAGCGTCAGGATGCGGTGGTTGTCGGACTTCTCGAAGTTGCTGAACACCTGCGCGCCGCCGCCCGTATAGAACACGTCGGGGCTCGCCGAATACTTGCGCTCGACGGCCGCGTCGAGCATCGCCTGCAGCGAGCGGTCCTGCGTGCGGGACAGGTAGTCGAGCGCCCACAGCGACAGGCCGTCCATCGGGTCGGGCTTCACGCGCGCGAGCTCGGCCTTCGACAGCTTGCCGTAGCGCGCATGCAGGTCGGAGACGATCTGCAGGTACGTGACGATCGTGCGCAGCTTCGCGGTCGAGCCGAGGTTGATGCGCCCGCCGCGGTTGATGTCGAACGGCTCGTTCACGCTGTCGGTCTGCACGCGCAGCACGTTCGCGCCGTTGCGCCGCTCGTACAGCGTGAAGCTGTACGTGAGGTGCGACGGGTCGTCCTTCGGCGCGAGCATCTCGTAGCCGTACAGGCCGGCGGCCTGCGCGCCTTCGCGCGTCGACGCCTTCGCGAGCCGCTCGGCGACCGCCTGCTGCACGCCGTTGTCGAGCGTGCTCGTCGCTTCCAGGTCGAACTGGTCGAGCTGGTACACGTCGTCGATGCCGAGCGCGGCGAGCAGCGACGCGCGCGCCGACGTGACGGCCTTGCGCGAGATGAACGACTGCACGCGCGCCGCCTGCGGCGGCGGTGCGCGCTCGATGTGCGCGGCGAGCGCGGCGTCGCGCAGCGTGGGCGTGATCACGCCGCCGCCGGCCAGCAGCCGCAGGTAGCTGTCGGTCAGCCGCTGCAGCGCCGGGTAGCCGCTGTTCAGGAAGTACGACGGCGCGCGCTGCGCGATCATCAGCGACAGCACCTCGCGGAACGCGGTGCCCTGCTGGTCGACGTTCTCGGCCGTCGTCGGCGCGGCGAGGAGGCGGTTCAGTTCGTTGAAGTCGCGGCCGTACCACGCGGCGAGGCCGTCGCCGATGCCGGTGATTTCGCCGATGTGCGGCCGCGCGGCGAGCGGCACCGAATTCAGGTAGCGGACCACGATCGTGCGGCGCGCGAGCATCGTCCGCGGGCCGTTCAGGTACGCAAGCACCGACGCGGACGCGATCTGCCGCAGCTTCTCGGGCGGCGACCCGGTGCGGCCGCCCGGCGAGTGGCGGAACTTCTCGATCTGGGTCGCGAGCGTGCTGCCGCCCGGCCGCGCCTGGTGCCGGTTGACGACGTGCAGCCCCTGGTCGGCGATCGCGCGGCCGAAGCGGCCCCAGTCGATCGCCGGGTTGCGGTTCGGCTGGCTCGGGTCGAGCAGGTAGCGGTCCTCGATGAACAGCAGCGAATCGACGACGACGCGCGGGATCGCGTCGAAGTCGCGATAGACGCGCTGCGGAAACGCGGTCGCGAACAGCGGCGCGCCCGTCGAATCGAACAGCATCAGGCCGGCCTGGTCCTTCTCGTCATAGGGGAGGAACAGGCCGCGATCGGCGAGCGCCAGCATCCGCTCGGAGTCGCGCGCCTGCTGGCTGACGACGAAGCCGCGCGCGAGCAGCCGCTGCTGGAACGCCGGAATCATCGCGTAGCCGAGCCGCTCGTCGTACGGGCCGCTGGCGGGAAACCGCACGTGGTCGCTCGCGCCCGACTCGACCGCAAAGCCGACGTCGCGGGTCAGCTCGGACAAGTAGCGGGCCTGCAGCCGGGAGGTCTCGATTTCGACCTGAACCAGCCGGGCGACGATCGCGATCGCGACCAGCATGGCGGCGACTAGCGACCATTTGATCCACGTCCAGACCGACGCGATGCCGGTCACACGCGGCAGGATTCGATTCAGCGGCCGATTCATGGCGGCGTCTCCCTGAAGGCGCAGGCTCCGGCCGCACCTCATAAAGGACTAGTGTAGTCCTCCGCAGCGGGCTGCCAAGGGTGTTCACTACCGAGATGCGCGGATGCAACGCACGTGCCCGGCGCGGGCCGTCGGCCGGGCGCGCTGCACCGCGTCCGTGCGTGGGGCGCGGGCGACAAATCGGGTTCGATCCCGTTGCCGCGCGACGGTACTACGGGTTGCGGCAAGGGTGGCGCGGCGCCGCTGCGGTACGATCGGCGGACCGCGGCGCCGTGCCGCCGTGCCCGCATTGGCGAGGACCACCATGTCGATCCATCCCGTCGCGCTCTTTTGTACGGCGATTCTCGGGCTGCTGTTGTTCGGGCTCGGGCTCGTCGTGTCGGTGTCGCGCTTTCTTCACACCACGGGTTCGGGATGTCTGCCCGATCCGACCGACCGGTTGCACAAGGTTGTGCGCGCACACGGCAACACCGCCGAATACGTACCGTTCCTCGCGGTGCTGTTTCTCTACTTCGGCGCGCACCAGCCGTCGGGCGCGATCCTGTCGCTGATCGTCGCCGCGACCGTGTGCCGATGCCTGCTGGTGGTCGGATTGATTGTCTGGCCGACGATGGCCAGACCCAATCCGGTGCGCTTCACCGGCGCGCTCGGCACGTATCTGTGCGGCGCGGCGCTGTGCGTATCGTTGTTCTTCTGAGCGAGCGCGCGGCGGCGCGAACGCGGCGCCGGTGATGGGTGTTCGGTGCAGCGCGCGTGCGTGTTACAGCACGCTGCGTGCGAATGCGCTCGCCGTGGCGGCACGTCGCAATCTGAACCGGCCAGCCGCGACCGACGAACCGGCGTGGCGCGCGCGGTCAAACGCTGCCTTCGGTTTCGATGACGAGAATGCGCGCTTCGCCGAGTGGATGCGCGACGTGCTCGGTGCCGATCGTCGCGTGGAACAGGTCGCCCGTTTCGAGCACCGTCGCGCGTTCGATGCCGGCTTCCCGATAGCGCATCTCGACGCGGCCGTCGAGCACCGCGAACACTTCGTCGCCGTCGTTGACGTGCCACCGATAGGGCTGGTCGGTCCAGTGCAGGCGGACCGTGATGCCGCGCAGGTTGGCGACGTCCAGCGCGCCCCACGGGCGCGCAGCGGTGAAGGTCGTGCTGCGGATGATGTTCATCGACGGGTTCGCAGGTGCGGTTCGAATTTTGCAGGGAGCGACGAGGCCGTGCGGGCCTCGGATCAGGATGTGGATTCGACGCGTTTATCGCACTATCGCGCCATCGCGCGCAATGCCGCGTCGATCGTCTGCCGGCGTTTTTCGAGGCCGGCCGCCGAGCGCTGCGTCACGCGCTCGAGGACCGACGCCGGCGCGGTATCGGGCGAGCCTGCGTCGAACGGCGGCGCGGGCGCATATTCGAGCTCCAGCTGAATCGCCTGCGCCTCCTCGTCGCCGGCCAGTTCGGCGGCGATCGTCAGCGCGAAGTCGATGCCGGCGGTCACGCCGCCGCCCGTGATCAGGTTGCCGTCGCGCACCACCCGCTCGCGGACCGGCACCGCGCCGAGCGGTTCGAGCAGCGCGTGGAACGCCCAGTGCGTGGTCGCGCGGCGCCCGCGCAGCAGCCCGGCCGCGCCGAGCAGCAGCGCGCCGGTGCACACCGACGTCACGTAGCGCGCGGTGGCCGCGCGTTGCTGCACGAACGCGATCGTCTGCGCATCGAGCAGCAACTCGTTGATGCCGGTGCCGCCCGGAATGCAGATGACGTCGAGCGGCGGACAGTCGGCGAACGTGTGGCCCGGCGTCAGCGCGAGCCCGCTGCTCGATGCCACCGGCTCGCGCGTCTTCCATACCAGATGCGCCGCCGCGTCCGGCAGCGACGCGAGTACGTCGTGCGGGCCGGTGAGGTCGAGCTGCTGAACGCCCGGAAATACGAGAAAGCCGATATGCAGAGTCATGCGAACACTCCGGAAGAGAAGGACAAGCGCCGCTGCCGGCGCACGATGGACAGATCGATTCTAGGCGGGTAGTGTTTGGCGAAATTGCCATCTCTCCCACGTTTTCCGCCAATCGACATGTCTACCGTTCCGCGCTCGATCTTCGTGCTGGCGTTCCCCGGCGCGCAACTGCTCGACGTGACCGGGCCGCTGCAGGTGTTCGCGTCCGTCAACGAGCTCGCGCTCGAGCGCGGGCAGGCCGCGCCGTACGCGCCGCGCGTCGTGGCTGCCGACGCGGGGCCGGTCGCGACGTCGTCGGGCCTCGTCGTGATCGCCGATTCGCTGCGTTCGGCGGGCGGGCATCCCGATACGGTGATCGTCGCGGGCGGCATGGGCGTGCACGCGGCGTCGCGGGACGCACGGCTGATCCGCTGGGTCCGGCGGCAGGCAGAGCGGTCGCGACGGGTCGCATCGGTCTGCACGGGGGCGTTCCTGCTGGCCGAAGCCGGCCTGCTCGACGGGCGCCGCGCGGTCACCCACTGGACGCGCTGCGACGAGCTCGCGGCGCGCTATCCGCGCATCCGCGTCGAAGCGGATCCGATCTTCATCCGCGAGGGCGCGTTGTGGACGTCGGCCGGCGTGACGGCCGGCATCGATCTCGCGCTTGCGCTCGTCGAGGAGGATCTCGGGCGCTCGATCGCGCTCGACGTCGCGCGCGAGCTCGTCGTGTTCCTGAAGCGTCCGGGCGGGCAGGCCCAATTCAGCGCGACGCTGTCGATGCAGCAGACCGGCGACCGGTTCGCCGAACTGCATGCGTGGATCGCGGAGCACCTTGCCGCGGACCTGTCCGTGCCGGTGCTCGCCGAGCGCGCGCGGATGAGCGAGCGCAGCTTCGTGCGGCACTACCGCGCCGAGACCGGGCGCACGCCTGCCCGCGCGGTCGAGCAGATCCGGATCGAGACCGCGCAGCGCCTGCTTGGCGACACGTCGTGGCCGGTCAAGCGGATTGCCGATCGCTGCGGGTTCGGCTCCGAGGAGACGTTGCGGCGCAGCTTCGTGCGCGTGCTGGGCGTCACGCCGCAGGGATATCGGGAGCGCTTCGTGCGGTGATGGGGCGAGGCGGGATGCTCACGATGCGATTACCGGATGTGGTCGGGTGCGATGTGAGGCAATCGCATGGAAGTCGCGCACTTTGAGGCCGAGGCGGCGCGTACTGTTCGGGCTTGCGGAACAATGGGCCGGGGCTTGTGCCGCGGCCGGTGGGCGCTCTATCCTGTTCTGTTGGCGATTCGTACAGGGGCGCAGCATGGACCGTATCCAGGCAATGGAAGTTTTCACCCGCGTGGTCGATGCGAACAGCTTCACGCGCGCGGCGGATACGCTCACGATGCCGCGCGCGTCGGTGACGACGATCATCCAGAATCTCGAGGCGCTGCTCGGCGTGCGCCTCCTGCACCGGACGACGCGCCGGCTGTCGCTGACGCCGGAAGGCGCCGCGTACTACGAGCATTGCGTGAAGATCATCGCGGAGATCGCGGAGGCCGACGCGAGCTTCCAGACCGGCAACCGCAAGCCGAGCGGCGTGCTGCGCGTCCACATGCCGAACGCGCTCGGGCGGCGGCTCGTGATTCCCGCGCTGCCGGCGTTCCGCCAGCGCTATCCGGACATCACGCTCGATCTCGGGCTCTCCGACCGGCCGGTCGACCCGATCGAGGAGGGCATCGACTGCATGATCCGCGTCGGGCCGCTCGAGGATTCGTCGATGGTCGCGCGGCGGATCGGGATGCTCAAGCGCGTGACCTGCGCATCGCCCGATTACCTGAAGCGTCACGGCGATCCGCACGAGATCGCCGATCTCGCCGAGCACCTCGCGGTGAATTTCCGCTCGAGCCACGGCGCGCGGCCGATACCGTGGGTGTTCGTGATCGACGGCAAGCCGGTGGAGATCAGGCTGAAGTCGACCGTCACGGTCAACGATTCGGATGCCTACGTGACCTGCGGCCTCGAAGGTTTCGGGATGATCCAGCCGACGCTGTTCATGGTGCTGCCGCATCTTCTCGACGGTTCGCTGCTGGAGGTGCTGCCGGGCTTCAATCCGAAGCCGAAGCCGATTTCGATCGTCTATCCGCACAACCGGCACTTGTCCACGAAGGTGCGCGTGTTCGCCGACTGGATCCAGGAATTGTTCGAGTCGACGCCGTCGATGGAGGGCGGGGAGGATTGGCGGAGCAGGTTGCAGGCGCGTGCGAGTGATGTGAGTCGCGGGTCGGTGGCGGCGTAGCGACGAACGGGAGGCGCCGGCGCGACGAGTGCGGAGGATGAAATCGTGGTGGTGGGCGTGGGCATCGTGCTGCGGCTCCGGGCAGCACGCTGGTGGCGGCAGTTGGTCGGCTGCTGAGCGGGGCGGTGACGCGGGAGATGCGCCCGATGAGTTGGCTGCGCTTGCGCCACCGGAGGCCGGCGACAGAATCAAGGTTCGCGGACAACCGTAGAGCCAGAACTGAAAAAGCCCGGTAGATCAAAGATCTACCGGGCTTTTGCATTTGGTGGCGAATCAGGGACTCGAACCCCGGACCTGCGGATTATGATTCCGTCGCTCTAACCGACTGAGCTAATTCGCCGAAGACTTGAATTATGCTGATACCCAACCGGGGTGTCAACACCTTTTTTCATATTTTCTCGAAAAAAGTTGCCGGCGCCGCGCTCCGGCCCGCCGCAAGGGCCGAAGCAGGCGCCTCAACCGTCAATCCTGCGCATAGATATTCGAATCCTTCGTCTCCTTGACGAACAGCAGCCCGATCACGAACGTGACCAGCGCGATCACGATCGGATACCACAGCCCCGAGTAGATGTTGCCCTGCGCCGCGACGATCGCGAACGCGGTTGCCGGCAGGAAGCCGCCGAACCAGCCGTTGCCGATGTGATACGGCAGCGACATCGACGTATAGCGGATCCGCGTCGGGAACATCTCGACCAGCATCGCGGCGATCGGCCCGTAGACCGCCGTCACGTAGATCACGAGGATCGTCAGGATCACGATCGTCATCGGCCAGTTGAGCCGCGCGGGATCGGCCTTCGCCGGATAGCCGGCGGACTTCAGCGTCGCGGCGAGCGTCTTGTCGAACGCCGCGCCCTTCGCCTTCGCATCGGCCGCCTTGCCGTCGTACGCGTCGATCACGGTGTCGCCGACCTTGATCTGCGCGGTCGCGCCGGCCGGCGCCGCGACGTTCTCGTAGTTCAGGCCCGCCTTCGCGAGTGCGCTCTTCGCGATGTCGCACGAGTTCGTGAACTTCGACGTGCCGACCGGGTTGAACTGGAACGAGCAGGCGGCGGGATCGGCGACGACGGTGATCGGCGCCTTCATCGTCGCGAGCTCGAGCTGCGGGTTCGCGTAGTGCGTGAGCGCCTTGAACAGCGGGAAGTAGGTCAGCGCCGCGATCAGGCAGCCGGCGAGGATGATCGGCTTGCGGCCGATCCGGTCCGACAGCGAGCCGAAGAACACGAAGAACGGCGTGCCGATCAGGAGCGCGATCGCGATCAGGATGTTCGCGCTCGAGCCGTCGACCTTCAGCGTCTGCGTGAGGAAGAACAGCGCGTAGAACTGGCCCGTGTACCACACGACGGCCTGGCCGGCCGTCAGGCCGACGAGCGCGAGGATCACGATCTTCAGGTTCTTCCACTGGCCGAACGCCTCGGTCAGCGGCGCCTTCGACGTCTTGCCCTCGGCCTTGATGCGCAGGAACACCGGCGACTCGTTCAGCTGCAGCCGGATCCACACCGACACGCCGAGCAGCAGGATCGACGCGACGAACGGCACGCGCCAGCCCCACGCGCCGAACGCTTCCTCGCCGATCATCGTGCGCACGCCGAGGATCACGAGCAGCGACAGGAACAGGCCGAGCGTCGCGGTCGTCTGGATCCACGCGGTGTAGAAGCCGCGCCGGTGCGAGGGCGCATGCTCCGCGACATAGGTCGCCGCGCCGCCGTACTCGCCGCCGAGCGCGAGGCCCTGCAGCAGCCGCATCGCGATGAAGATCACCGGCGCGGCGATGCCGATCGACGCATAGCCGGGCAGGAAGCCGACCACGAACGTCGAGACGCCCATGATCACGATCGTCACGAGGAACGTGTGCTTGCGGCCGACGAGGTCGCCGAGCCGTCCGAACACGATCGCGCCGAACGGGCGCACCGCGAAGCCGGCCGCGAAGCCGAGCAGCGTGAAGATGAAGGCGGCGGTCGGGTTGACGCCGGAGAAGAAGCTCTTGCTGATGAAGGCCGCGAGCGAGCCGGCCAGGTAGAAGTCGTACCACTCGAACACGGTGCCGAGCGACGACGCGAAGATCACCTTCTTCTCTTCGCCCGTCATCGGCGCGCGCGCAATTTGCCCGCCTAACGTTGCCATGAATCGTCTCCAAGTCTCTTGATATAGGTGTTGGGTCGCCCTGAAGGCGAGCCTGTCGACGATTATTGGCAGGCAAACTTACGGCGCACTGACTCGCAGGCATAAAACGATGCCACGTTAACCCGCGGCGAACGGCTGTCTTCGTGTGTCGTTCGCTCGGGAAACGGCACGCGAGTTCGCGCAGTCAGCCGTGCTGCGGCGGGATGTTGCGGCGCATGTCAGGGTTATTCCGGGGCCGGGTCGTGCAAGGGGAGCGTCACGCGCACGAGCGTGCCCGCGAGACGCGGCGTCGCCTGGTAGACGTGATCGTCGAGCGTCAGCGTGCCGCCGTGCTGCGCGACGATCTCGCGCACGATCGCGAGCCCGAGGCCGCTGCCGTCGCCTTCGCGGCCGAGGATCCGGTAGAAGCGCTCGAGCACGCGCTCGCGTTCGGCGGCGGGGATGCCGGGGCCCGTGTCCTCGACTTCCAGGTGCGCGAGCCGCGCGGCGCGATCCTTGCGCACCCGCACGGTGATGCGGCCGCCTTCCGGC
Organism: Burkholderia ubonensis; assembly: GCF_001718695.1. NCBI lineage: Bacteria > Pseudomonadati > Pseudomonadota > Betaproteobacteria > Burkholderiales > Burkholderiaceae > Burkholderia > Burkholderia ubonensis. Next base: position 3,043,076 of record NZ_CP013420.1, read on the forward strand.
GTATAGCGGATCGCGTTGTCGATCAGGTTGCCGAGCATCTCGCGCAGCATCAGCGGATTGCCGTCGACGTCGAGCGGCGCGCCATCGTCGCCGGCGCCGGCGTCCGGGCCTTCGTAGCCGAGGTCCATCCGCTTCGCGAGCGCGGCCTGCACCCAGTCGCGCACCGCGCGCCGCGCAAGCGGCGCGATGTCGACGGGCTCGAACATCAGCCCGCTCGCGCGGTTCTCGGCACGCGCGAGCGCGAGCAACTGCGTGACGAGCCGCGCGGCCTGCTCGGAACTCGTCGCGATCTGTTCGAGCGAGCGCTGCACGTCCGCGGACACGTCGTGGCGCAGCGCGAATTCGGCCTGCGTGCGCAGCCCGGCGAGCGGCGTCTTCATCTGGTGCGCGGCGTCGGCGATGAAGCGCTTCTGCAGCGCCATGCTCTGTTCGAGGCGCGCGAGCAGGTCGTTGAACGACGTGACGAGCGGCTCGATCTCGGGCGGCGCGCGCTGCGCCTCGACGGGCGACAGGTCGTCCGGACGCCGCGCGCGGATGTGGGCCTGCAGCGCGTTGAGCGGCGCGAGCCCGCGCGACAGCCCGAACCAGACGAGCAGGATCGCGAGCGGCAGGATCACGAATTGCGGCAGGATCACGCCCTTGATGATGTCGTTGGCGAGCGCGTTGCGCTTGTCGAGCGTCTCGCCGACCTGCACGAGCACCGGCTGCGGGCCGCTCGGCTGCGGCAGCGCGACTGTTGTATACGCGACGCGGACGTCGTTGCCGCGCAGCAGGTCGTCGCGGAACGCGACGACGCCCGGCGGCGGGCGATCCTCGTCGCGCGGCAGCGGCAGGTCCGCTTCGCCCGCGACCAGCTCGCCGCGCGTGCCGAGCACCTGGAAGTAGACGCTGTCGACGTTGTCCGCGCGCAGGAAGTCGCGGGTCGCCTGCGGCAGCGTCAGCTCGGCGACGCCGTTGACAGGGTGGATCTGCCGCGCGAGCACGTACGCGTTGGTCTCGAGCGCGCGATCGAACGGCCCGTTCGCGATCGTCTTCGCGACGAGATACGTGACGGCGATGCTCATCGGCCACAGCAGCAGGAGCGGCGCGAGCATCCAGTCGAGTATCTCGCCGAACAGCGAGCGCGGCCGCGCAGCCTCGGGCGCGTCGGTTTCGTCGGGCGGCGCGAACGGGTTCTCGTAGCGCGCATCGCGCGCGGCGTCGGCGGCGGAAGCGGGTTCGCCGGTCGGGTGGCGGGAACGGGCCGGCGTGGCCATCGCGGCGACGGACGGCCGTCAGCGCAGCGGCGTGCCGGCTGGCGCGGGGTGGGGCTGGCTCCGCCGCGTCGGACGCAGGGGCGGCGGCGACTTTCTCGAGGCAGTAGCCGAGCCCGCGCACGGTGGCGATTCGCACGCCGCTCGGCTCGATCTTCTTGCGCAGCCGGTGCACGTAGACCTCGATCGCGTTGTTGCTGACTTCCTCGCCCCATTCGCACAGGTGGTCGACGAGCTGCTCCTTCGACACGAGGCGGCCGATCCGCTGCAGCAGCACTTCGAGCAGGCCGAGCTCGCGCGCGGACAGGTCGAGCACGCGGTCGTTCGCGTACGCGATGCGGCCGACCTGGTCGAACGCGAGCGAGCCGTGCCGCACGACGGTCGGGCCGCCGCCCGCGCCGCGCCGGGTCAGCGCGCGCACGCGCGCCTCGAGTTCGTTGAGCGCGAACGGCTTGGCCATGTAGTCGTCGGCGCCGAGGTCGAGGCCCTTCACGCGCTCGTCGACGCTGTCGGCGGCGGTCAGGATCAGCACGGGGAGGTTGGAATTGCGTGCGCGCAGGCGCTTCAGGACGTCGAGCCCGGACAGCTTCGGCAGGCCGAGATCGAGGATCAGCAGGTCGAACGTCTGCATCGACAGGGCCGTGTCGGCCTCGACGCCGTTCTTCACGTGGTCGACGGCATAGCCCGATTGGCGGAGTGACCGGGTGAGGCCGTCCGCGAGTATGCTGTCATCTTCGGCGATGAGAATTCGCATGTGCGTGACCGGTGGCCGGCAGGGCGATCATGCCGGCGCGGCTGTCTCCGAAGTGGTTCGTGTGTTGCACGGCCCAATTGCGGGCTTGCATAAAACACTGTTTTTTTATACAGTGTCTGCATTCGTGCGCAGCGGCTCGTCCGGCGCACCTCAATCAGACGCTGCTCATCATAGCAAAGGACGATTCATGGAAGATAGCAAGAAAGGCTCCGGGCTGACTGCAGAGAAGAGCAAGGCGCTGGCCGCCGCGCTCGCGCAGATCGAGAAGCAGTTCGGCAAAGGGTCGATCATGCGCATGGGCGACGGTGAAGCCACCCCACCGAGGACATCCAGGTCGTGTCCACGGGCTCGCTGGGCCTCGACATCGCGCTCGGCGTCGGCGGCCTGCCGCGCGGCCGGGTGGTCGAAATCTACGGTCCGGAATCGTCCGGCAAGACCACGCTCACGCTGCAGGTGATCGCGGAGCTGCAGAAGCTCGGCGGCACCGCGGCGTTCATCGACGCCGAACACGCGCTCGACGTCCAGTACGCGTCGAAGCTCGGCGTGAACGTGCCGGAGCTGCTGATCTCGCAGCCGGACACCGGCGAGCAGGCGCTGGAAATCACCGATGCGCTGGTGCGCTCGGGCTCGATCGACATGATCGTCATCGACTCGGTTGCGGCGCTCGTGCCGAAGGCCGAAATCGAAGGCGAGATGGGCGATTCGCTGCCGGGCCTGCAGGCGCGCCTGATGTCGCAGGCGCTGCGCAAGCTGACCGGCACGATCAAGCGCACGAACTGCCTCGTGATCTTCATCAACCAGATCCGGATGAAGATCGGCGTGATGTTCGGCAACCCGGAAACCACGACGGGCGGCAACGCGCTGAAGTTCTATTCGTCGGTGCGTCTCGACATCCGCCGGATCGGCTCGATCAAGAAGAACGACGAGGTGATCGGCAACGAAACCCGCGTGAAGGTCGTGAAGAACAAGGTGTCGCCGCCGTTCCGCGAAGCGATCTTCGACATCCTGTACGGCGAGGGCATCTCGCGTCAGGGCGAGATCATCGACCTCGGCGTGCAGGCGAAGATCGTCGACAAGGCGGGCGCCTGGTACAGCTACAACGGCGAGAAGATCGGTCAGGGCAAGGACAACGCGCGTGAATTCCTGCGCGAGAATCCGGAAATCGCTCGCGAGATCGAGAACCGCATTCGCGAATCGCTCGGCGTCGCCGCGATGCCCGATGGCGCAGCTGGCAACGAAGCCGAGGCGATGGACGAAGAAGAGTGATGGCAGGGCGCCGAGGGCAGGCCGGCGAACCGGAAGCGAGCGACACGTCCGACGTGACGGGGCGCTCCGGCCGGCGAGCCGCATCCTCGGGCACCGACCGGCGCAGCGCGGGCAGTCGTGCCGCGCATCGCACCGAAACGAGGGCATCCGACGATGCCCTCGTTTCATTTGAGGTGACCGCGCCGGACGATCCGTTCGAACACGACGAATCGTTCGATGCGCACGACCGGTCGCGTCGGCGCGTGTCGGGTATCGGCATCCTCGGCGCGCGCGCGGCCGATGCCGCGGCGCCGGTCACGGAAGATGTCTACACGCGCAGCAGTCAGCATCCGCGCCGCACGCGTCGCGCGTCCGGCGGTGCTGCCGGCGAGCCTTCCGCCACTGCCGAGCGCAAATCGTCGAAGCCGCCGCGCTCGCTGAAGGGCCGCGCGCTCGGCTACCTGTCCCGGCGCGAGTACAGCCGCGCCGAACTGGCGCGCAAGCTCGCGCCTTATGCCGGCGAAGACGAATCCGTCGAGCCGGTGCTGGATGCGCTGGAGCAGGAAGGCTGGCTGTCCGACGCGCGTTTCGCCGAAAGCCTCGTGCATCGCCGCGCGTCGCGGGTCGGCGCCGCGCGGATCGTCAACGAGCTGAAGCGACATGCGGTCGGCGACACCCTCGTCGAGGAGGTGGGCGCGCAGCTTCGAGAGACGGAATGGGCGCGCGCGCAGGCGGTCTGGCGCAAGAAATTCGGTGCACTGCCGCAAACGCCCGCCGAGCGCGCGAAGCAGGCGCGCTTCCTGGCGGCGCGCGGCTTCTCGAGCGCGACCATCGTGAAGTTGCTGAAGTGCGGCGACGAAATGTTCGGCGACGACTGATCGCCGAAGTCGCGCGCGGCGCGCGATTTTGCTGCATTGCAACCGCTTCCTGACAGGCGGGAATACCCGCCGTCACGTCGGCCTGTCTCAAATACCCGATATGGTAAAATCCGCCGGTTTTCCTCTTCGGCCTCAACCTCCAGCATGCCGCTATCCGAGCCCGTGCCCCGTCAGTTGCGACATCGACGCGCAATCCGAGCGGAAGCGTACGAGCGCGGCGACGGCTTGTGGGACATCGAAGCCTGCCTGACCGATCACAAGCCGCGCGACGTCGCGCTTGCGTCGGGCATCCGGCCCCAGGGCCTGCCGATCCACGAACTCTGGCTGCGCGTGACCATCGATCGAGACCTCAATGTCGTCGACGCCGAAGCGTCTTCGGAATGGGTGCCGTATCCCGGTCACTGTCAATCCGCCGCTCCCGCCTATCGGGCCCTCGTCGGGCTCAATCTCTTCCGCAATTTCCGCCGCAATGCGAACCGGCTGCTGGCCGGCGTCGCGGGCTGCTCCCACCTCACCGAGCTGTGCGCCGTGCTGCCGACGGCGGCGATCCAGGCGTTCGCCGGTGACGTGTGGAACGTGCGCGAGGAGGGCGGCGAAGCGCCGGATCACGACGGCGCGCACGACGACGCACCGTTCCAGCTTGGCCGCTGCCGTGCGCTGCGGTTCGACGGCGAGGTCGTGCGGCAGTACTACCCGCGCTGGTATGGCGCGAGCCGGCCGGAAGGCGGCACGAAGGAATGAACGGAAATCATTCGAAGAAGCGTCCTGAACGACTTTTCATCCAACTCTCAGACTGAAGGGAATCACGCATGAAGATTCACGAGTACCAGGGTAAGGAAATCCTGCGGAAATTCGGAGTCGCGGTACCGCGCGGCAAGCCGGCGTTCTCGGTTGACGAAGCCGTCAAGGTGGCGGAAGAGCTCGGCGGCCCGGTATGGGTCGTCAAGGCTCAGATTCACGCGGGCGGCCGCGGCAAGGGCGGCGGCGTGAAGGTGGCGAAGTCGATCGAGCAGGTTCGCGAATACGCGAACCAGATCCTCGGCATGCAGCTCGTCACGCACCAGACCGGTCCGGAAGGCCAGAAGGTCAACCGTCTGATGATCGAGGAAGGCGCCGACATCAAGCAGGAACTGTACGTCAGCCTCGTCGTCGATCGCATCTCGCAAAAGATCGTTCTGATGGGTTCGAGCGAAGGCGGCATGGACATCGAGGAAGTCGCCGAAAAGCACCCGGAACTGATCCACAAGGTCATCGTCGAGCCGTCGACGGGCCTGCTCGACGCGCAGGCAGACGACCTCGCCGCGAAGATCGGCGTGCCGGCTGCTTCGATTCCGCAAGCACGCGCGATCCTGCAAGGCCTGTACAAGGCATTCTGGGAAACCGACGCGTCGCTGGCTGAAATCAACCCGCTGAACGTCTCCGGCGACGGCAAGGTCATCGCACTCGACGCGAAGTTCAACTTCGACTCGAACGCGCTGTTCCGCCACCCGGAAATCGTCGCGTACCGCGATCTGGACGAAGAAGATCCGGCTGAAATCGAAGCGTCGAAGTTCGACCTCGCGTACATCTCGCTCGACGGCAACATCGGCTGCCTCGTGAACGGCGCGGGCCTCGCGATGGCGACGATGGACACGATCAAGCTGTTCGGCGGCGAGCCGGCGAACTTCCTGGACGTCGGCGGCGGCGCGACCACCGAGAAGGTCACGGAAGCGTTCAAGCTGATGCTGAAGAACCCGGACCTGAAGGCGATCCTCGTCAACATCTTCGGCGGCATCATGCGCTGCGACGTGATCGCGGAAGGCGTGATCGCCGGTTCGAAGGCCGTGAACCTGAACGTGCCGCTCGTCGTGCGCATGAAGGGCACGAACGAAGACCTCGGCAAGAAGATGCTGGCCGATTCGGGCCTGCCGATCATCTCGGCGGACAGCATGGAAGAAGCCGCGCAGAAGGTCGTCGCGGCTGCCGAAGGCAAGTAACGCTATCGTCCGTCGAATACGCATGGCGGCGCGGCTGACACGCGACGCCAATCGAACAGAGGTCAAAATACATGTCGATTCTGATCAACAAGGACACGAAGGTCATCACGCAGGGCATTACCGGCAAAACCGGTCAGTTCCACACGCGCGCCTGCCGTGAATATGCAAACGGCCGCGAAGCATTCGTCGCGGGCGTGAACCCGAAGAAGGCCGGCGAAGATTTCGAAGGCATTCCGATCTACGCAAGCGTCAAGGAAGCGAAGGCAGAAACCGGCGCGACCGTGTCGGTCATCTACGTTCCGCCGGCAGGCGCAGCGGCTGCGATCTGGGAAGCGGTCGAAGCCGACCTGGATCTCGCGATCTGCATCACGGAAGGCATCCCTGTGCGCGACATGATCGAAGTGAAGGACCGCATGCGTCGCGAAGGCCGCAAGACGCTGCTGCTCGGGCCGAACTGCCCGGGCACGATCACGCCGGACGAACTGAAGATCGGCATCATGCCGGGTCACATCCACCGCAAGGGCCGCATCGGCGTCGTGTCGCGTTCGGGCACGCTGACGTATGAAGCCGTTGCGCAGCTGACGGCGCTGGGCCTCGGCCAGTCGTCGGCAGTCGGCATCGGCGGCGACCCGATCAACGGTCTGAAGCACATCGACGTCATGAAGATGTTCAACGACGATCCGGATACGGATGCGGTCGTGATGATCGGCGAGATCGGCGGTCCGGACGAAGCGAACGCCGCGCAGTGGATCAAGGACAACATGAAGAAGCCGGTCGTCGGCTTCATCGCGGGCGTCACGGCGCCTCCGGGCAAGCGCATGGGCCACGCCGGCGCGCTGATCTCGGGCGGTGCGGACACGGCCGAAGCGAAGCTGGAAATCATGGAAGCGTGCGGCATCACGGTCACGCGCAACCCGTCGGAAATGGGCCGCCTGCTGAAGAAGGCGCTGTAAATTCCGCGTGGGTCCGTCCTGCAGAAAACGCCGGCCCAGCCGGCGTTTTTTGTTACTCTCGCAAAATGTTCCCGTAAGGCTGCGCGCGCATCGTGCGGCCGGCGGCGAACCCGCGTGCGCCCGCGCCCGGCAGACTGTCCACCCCGCGTCCGTCCATGCTCGAATTCCTGTCCACGCTCCACTGGGGCGCCGTGTTCCAGATCGTCGTCATCGATATCCTGCTCGGCGGCGACAACGCGGTCGTGATCGCGCTCGCGTGCCGCAACCTGCCGGCGAACCAGCGCCTGCGCGGCGTCGTCTGGGGCACCGCCGGCGCGATCCTGCTGCGGATCGTGCTGATCGCGTTCGCGGTCGCGCTGCTCGACGTGCCGTTCCTGAAGTTCGCGGGCGGCGTGCTGCTGCTGTGGATCGGCATCAAGCTGATGGCGCCTGCCGCCGACGCGCACGACGACATCAAGCCGGCCGACAAGCTGTGGGCGGCCGTGAAGACGATCGTGATCGCCGACGCGGTGATGAGCCTCGACAACGTGATCGCGATCGCCGGCGCGGCGGAGCGGGCCGACCCGTCGCACCGGCTCGCGCTCGTGATCTTCGGGCTCGTCGTCAGCGTGCCGATCATCGTGTGGGGCAGCACGCTGGTGCTGAAGATGCTCGACCGCTTTCCGATCATCGTCACTTTCGGCGCGGGGCTGCTCGGCTGGATCGCCGGCGGGCTGATGGTGAACGACCCGGCCGGCGACCGCTGGCCGCTGCTCGACACGCCGGCGGCGATCCATGGCGCGAGCATCGCCGGCGCGCTGATCGTCGTCGCCGCCGGCTTCCTGCTGCGGCGCCGCCGCGGCGTCCCGCAAGCGCATTGACGGTTGGCCGTCCGGCCGACTGCCGGCCGCACGGCCCGCTGGCTACGATCGAAACGCCTGCCTGGATCGGCAGGCGTTTTTCGTTTCCGGAGCCTGTCATGTTCGAAGCCTTTTCCGTTTCGCTGTTCCGCCGTCTCGTCGTCGACCTGCGTCGGGCGCGCCGGCGTCCCGCCGGTTTCACGCTGATCGAGCTGATGATCGTGCTGGCGATCGTCGGCGTCGTCGCCGCCTATGCGATTCCCGCCTACCAGGATTACCTCGCGCGTTCGCGGGTCGGCGAGGGGCTTGCGCTCGCGTCGTCCGCGCGGCTTGCGGTCGCCGACAACGCGGCGAGCGGCGCGGGCCTCGCCGGCGGCTACAGCCCGCCGGCCGCGACCCGCAACGTCGAGTCGGTCCGGATCGACGACGAGACGGGCCAGATCTCGGTCGTCTTTACCGCCCGCGTCGCAGCGGGCGATGCGAACACGCTGGTGCTGGTGCCGTCCGCGCCCGACAAGGCGGAGGCGCCGACCGCGCGCGTGGCGCTCAGGAAGGGCGCGATGCAGGCGGGCGCGATCGCGTGGGAGTGCTTCGCCGCGGGCAAGCAGGCGTCGTCGCTGCCCGCGCCGGGTGCTGGGCCGCTGCCGGCCGAAGCCGCGACGCTGCCGGCGAAGTATGCGCCGGCCGAATGCCGCGCGTAGCGGGCGGGCAGGGCGGTGATCGCCGGATCGATGCGGCCGGCCATGCATCCGGCGTGACGGCTCCGCACAGAGCGGGGAAAGTTTTGTATAGTGCGCCGGTTGCTGATATCCGGTTTGCTCATGCCCTCTTCCTTTTCCCGCTCGTTGCCGCTCGTCGCGCTGGCGGTCGCCCTGATCGTGCCGTACGCGATCACGAATCACACGTATCCGATTCCGACCTTCTATTCCGAGTTTTCCGCGCTGGCGCTGTATCTGCTGCTGGGCGCGTCCGTGATCCTGCTCGTGCGGACGAGCCGGCCGGCCACGCCGTTTGCGGCGCCGGCCGCGTTCGCCGCGCCGCTCGGCTTCGCGGCCGTGCTCGTCGCGCAGGTCGCGCTGATGCCGCTGCGGGTGCCGTCGATGAACTGGCTGGCCGTCGGCTACCTCGGCGCGGCGCTGGTCGCGATGCAGGCGGGCTACGTGCTCGCGCGCGAGCAGCTCGCGGAAGCGGCGGCGCGGATCATGGCGGGCGCCTTGCTCATCGGCGGCGTGTTCGCCGTGTTCTGCCAGGTCGTGCAGTTGTTCCGGCTCGAGTCGGTGCTGTCGCCGTTCGTCGTCGTGTACAACATTGCGGTCGAGCGCCGGCCGTACGGCAACATGGCGCAGGCGAACCATCTGGCGACCTACATCGCGTTCGCGCTCGCAGGCGCGTTGTATCTGGTGCAGACGCGCCGGCTCGCCGTGTGGGCGTGGCTGTTGCTGTCGGTCGTGCTGTCGGGCGGGCTCGCGCTCACCGTGTCGCGCGGGCCGTGGCTGCAGGTCGCGGTGATGGTGGTCGCCGGCTTCTGGATGGCGTGGGCCGAATCGCGCGGCAAGCCGGGCGCGCCGGCCAACGTGCGCGCGCGCGCGTGGCTGATGCCCGTGCTGCTCGCCGCCGTGTTCGTCGCGGTGAACGGCGCGGTGCGCTGGGCGAACCTGCACTATCACCTGAATCTCGCGGTGTCGGCGGCCGAACGGATGCGCGACGCGGGCCAGATCGCGCCGCGCCTCGCGCTCTGGAAGTACGGCCTCGCGATGTTCCGCGAGCATCCGCTGCTCGGCGTCGGCTGGGGCGAGTTCCCGTCGCACCAGTTCGCGCTCGCGCGTGCACTCGGCGGCGTCGAGATCGCGAACAACTCGCACGACATCTTCATCGACCTGCTCGCGAAATCCGGCCTGCTCGGCCTCGGCGTGCTCGTCGTGACGCTCGTGCTGTGGTTCGTGCGCGCGCTGCGCGCGCCGCAGACGAGCACGCGCGTGTTCGGTTTCGCGCTGGTCGGCGTGCTGCTGATGCACGCGCTGGTCGAGTACCCGCAGCAGTACATGTTCTTCCTGCTGCCGGCAATGTTCGTGATCGGCCTGCTCGAGGCGAAGCCGCTGCGCATCGTGCCGCGCGGCGCGGCGTTCGCGCTGTTCGCGCTGCTGACGGTCGGCGGCCTGCTGGCGGCGTTGCCGGTGTTGCGCGACTATCAGCGTGCGGAAGTGCTGTATTACGGCACCGACCCGGCCGCGCAGTATCGCGACGCGCCGTCGCTGCTGTTCGGCGCATGGGGCGACTACGGCGCGGCGACGCTGCTCACGCTTTCGCGCGACGCCCTGCCGGCCAAGCTGGCGGCGCACGAACGCGCGATCGCGCTGCTGCCCGGCGAGACGGTGCTGCGCCGCTATGCGGTGCTGCAGGCGCTGGACGGCCGCGACGCCGGCGCGCTGGATACGGTCGCGCGCCTGCATGTTTTCGCGAAGGAACTGAAGGACTGGCCGCAGCAGCTCGCGGCGCTGTACAAGCTGTGCGACGAACAGCCGTCGCTGAAGGCTTTCAAGGCGGCCTTGGTCGCGAAGTACGGGGAAGTGCCGGCCGACGCGGAAGACGACGACTCCGAAGACGATTCGGAATAACGCGCGCCGCGCCGGGCGGGAAGTCCCGGCGCGCGCCGGATCGTGGTGAAGCGGCGGTGCGGTGGCGGCTCGTGACGGCGCGCACATTGCTTCCCGTCGCGAACGGGTAGCGACGGAATCGCGCGATTCGCGTCAACCATTGTCAAATCGTCGCCACGGGAAAGACGGCACGTGCACAATGCGCGGAAGCGTTCGCGTGCGCGCGGCGATGTCGGCCGCACGAGCGAGCGCAGGTCCGCAGATCCGGGAGCCTGCCTGGAACGATCGCGGCCGATGCCACGCGCGGCCATGCGGCCGTAGCGGGGCGCCGGTCCGATGGCCGCGGCGCGGGGCGATGCTGGCGGTGCGGCGGACGATGTCCGCCGGCGCGACGCTCGCCTGGAACAGTACTGAAGAACGATATTCGACCATGGCCCTTCGCTCGACCCTTCTGATCCTGCCGGCCGTCGCCGTGCTGTTTTCCGGCTGCGCGATGCTGTCGTCGTCGCAGGAAAGCAAGCTGACGTGCCGCATCCCGCGCGCCGTCTATCCGGACAATGCGAAGCCGCTTACGCGCCGAGTCACCGTGCTCGTACGCGCGCTGATGACGACGTCCGGCGAAGCGCAGAACGTGACCGTGACGACGAGCAGCCGCAACGCGGCGGCGGACCGCGCGGCCGTCGACGCGATGACGCATGCGAGCTGCGCGCAGACCGGCGCGACCGCGAATCCGTTCACGCTGACGCAGCCGTTCGTGTTCGAGCCGCGGCGCGGGGAGTAGTGGGGGCTGGTGCGGGTGATCGTGGTGTGGCGCACCGGCCGGTTGTGGTCGTTGACTGCCTGCCGGCGCGCCGCGGCCACGTCGCGCTTCGCCGCTTCGTCGAGTGGCCTACGCTCGGTGTCGCGGCAGCAGGTTCGCTCTATCGGCGCGCGAGCGCGCCGATGCAGCGATCAGAAGGTGCGCTTTTTCAGCGTATATCCGTGCAACCAGTACAGCGTGTTGGTCTGCGCGTCGAAGTAGCCGCCTTGTGCAACCTTGTCGGCGGTTTGATCCCACGACTTGCCGCCGTCGGTGCTGGTGAACGTGAGGTCGATCGGCGCACCGCCGCGACTGCCCGAGTTCGGGTCGGTGGCATAGACGAGCAGGAGGCCGTCACGGCCGACGCTCAGGCTGTCGAGCCTGAGCGTCTCGTCGAACGTGCGCAGTTGGTGCACCGACTCCGGATGGTCGTTCGTCCACATGGAAATGGCGCCCACCCGGCGGCCGTTGTCGCGACTCTCGCCGTTCTGCGGCTTGTCCAGACGTGACAGCGCGTACAGCGAATAGTGTGTCGCCGGTCCCGGCGTGGTATCGAGCGCAGTGATGACCTGGCCCGGCAGTTCGGTTTCGGTCACGAAGGCGTGCTGCTCCCAGTCGAGCCGGCCGATCACGCTGTGTGCCGGCGTCTCTGCAGTCGGAGCGATGGAGTAGGCGACACGCAGCACACCGTCAGGGCCGAGGCTCACCGCATTGAAATTCTTGCGCGTCTTGCCGGCGACGCGCGCATCGACCGGCACGTCGATCGCCTGCCACGTGTTGCCGCCGTCCGCGGTGCGCCATACTCGCGGGCCCCAGCCGATCGCGTAGCCGCGCTGCGGATCGATGAACAGCAGGCGGCCGATGTTCTGGTTTTCGGGCCATTGCAGTTGCGACCACGTTTGGCCGCCGTTGAGCGATTTCCACAGCTTCGTCGTCTGAGGCGCATCGCCGCCATGTGCCTCCGGTGCCTTGTAGTTCATCCATGAGGTGCTGATGAACTGAACCGACCAGTCTGGCGAATACCACCATGCGGCATTCTGGCCGACTTGCTGGAACTGGCGTTTCATCCCGCCGTCGATGGTCCCGCGAAGGAAGCTGATCGTCATGCGGTTCAGCAGCTCGCCTGTGTCGTTCATCCAGGCTTCGGTCGGCTCGGGCCGCTGCGGTTCGTTCGATTCAGCGGTGGGCTTGAATGTCACCTCGGGATTGGCGAGCTTGACGCTCATCACGTCGTTGCCCTTGATGCGGAAGCTGCCGCCGCCATACGGTGTGTCGTTCCGCATGAAGTTGGTCGAGATCGTTTCCCAGCTCGTTGCCATATTTACGTACCCGTATGTTGCAATGGCCAGGGCAACGAGGCTCCCGGCGATCCATTTCCATCGTTTGAGTTTTAGCATGTCACTTGTTTAGCAAACGTTCCAGCGCCCGGCTGACTTCGTCGGACGTGTCCGAACTCCATTCGCGTGCTTTCCTGGCCACGTCTGAGCCCCACTCTCGCGCCTGGTCGGCCGCTTCCGAACTCCAATCGTGCGCCTTTTGTTTGGCGACCGGGATACCCGCGTCCCACGCTTGCTTGAGCGTCCGGCCATCGCCCCATTCCTGAAGATTCGGCCGCATGCCGATCTTGGTTAGATCCGCGACCGGTAGACCGGCCAGCCCACCGTCCAGATAAGCCAACGGGTGGGTGACAAAGGCGAAAGTCTTGAACGTGTCCCCGTTGTTTTCGAGTTCGAGTTCGTATCGTTCCACTTGCATTGAAAGCTCACCGTTGCCCGGCTTCGCACTCTTGAATGCGATCTGGTCTCCCTGCATGTTTTGCTGCAGCCCGATTTCGATGTAGCGCTGAAGCCACCACCGGGCGTTTTCCAGCCATTTCTTTCCTTGAGCCGTTAGAGTGGGATAAAGATTCTTGCCGTAGTCCGAACAATAGTAATAGCCGTAACTCACGTAGTAATCGGGCGGTTTGTGCCCGCAACCGATATGGCGCATCATGAAATTGCCGTGGCGCGACCAGTCGGAATCTGTACTTTTCAGTTCGATCAGCTTTTCCCGTCGATGTAGCAGGCGGCGCGCGACTTCCTTGTCTTTCCATGGATCCCACGAGGTCGCGAATTTCTTCACGGTTTCCCATGCACTCGATTTGCTGACCTTTTCGACCGTCTCCCAGTACTCGCCGTGCAGCGGCTGGTAGTAGAAGGGACACGTGCCGACAATGGAATCTGCGGCCGGTGGTGCGTACTTGTCGCAGATATTGATCGCCACCTTTGGACGATCCTTGTAGCCCGTCGGCGTCAGCATCCCGGAGCCGGTGCCGAGTACGTTCTTGTCCGGTTGCCCGTCAGCCATTCGATTTCCCCAAAAACTTGACGACGACGTCGTGCGGCACGTGGCTCTGCGTGAGCCCCGTCTCACCGGCCGCGTTGGTGACGCCTTCTGAGATCAACTTCCCGTTCGAAAACATCTGATACCGAGTGTTCGCAACCGGGATGTCGGTGCCGGCCCAGTGCGCGATGAAGGCCTGATCGTAGTTGCCCGTCGAGTTGGGCAGTGTCGGCATCGTTTGCGCCAGATGCGTGGGCCCGCTGAATGCGTGTTGCGCACCCTTGACGTCGATCTTGCCGGGCGCATGGACTTCAATGTTGCCGTCCGCGATCCGGATGTAAGCGCCGCCGGACGTCAAGAGGATCTCCTTCGCCGCAGCGCCTTCGAGTGCCCCGGTGGCCGCGATCAGCTTCAGCGTTTTCTGGGCGGTCAGCTCGATGTTGTCAGCCTGTGCTTGCACTTCAACCCTGCCCTTGCCGGCGAACAGCTTGATCCCGGCGTTCTGGGCGAACAGGCTGATGCGGTCGATCACGCTGGCGACCAGCGATTTCCCCGCGGCGACATGCGTGCTTTGCCCGCTGACGACGTTGATGTGCCGGTCCGCAGCAACATGCACAGATTGTTGTGTCGACATCCCGATGCCTGCCGGACTGCCGAACAGCATCACAGGTTCCTTGAACGCATTGGCGATGCCCGTGCCGCCGCCGGCGGTTCTGCCGCCCGACGTGCTGCCGGTCACGCTGCGTTGAGTTGCATCGGTGAACTGCTTCAGTGCCGAATGCCCGGACTCGAGCGGCTCCGCTCGATGCTGCGTGCTGACATCCGACATGGCTTCCATCAGGCCTTCCGCCCGAACGAGCTGTTGCTGCGTTTCCTGAACGTCGAGCGGTTGGCTTGCCGGCTGCTTCTCGTGCGTCGTGACGTACAGGCCGCGGTTCGCGCGCACTGCGCCATATGCGTCCGACCGCAGGTCGAAGCCGCTGCCGAGATAGCTGCCGCGATTATTGCCTGCGTGCTCGATCAAATAGCCGAGATGCAGATGCGCATTGGTCTGGCTGCTATACAGGTGTACGCGATTCTGCGACGTCGCATCGTCGAGGACCAACTGGTTGTACCCGACGCCCGCATATTCCTTGGAGCGATATCCGGACAGGATGCCGTTGCTGTGCCATTGCGGACTTGTTGCGCCGTTATAGACCTTGCCTACGATGATCGGTCGATCGCAGTCGCCGCCGACGAAGTCGACCAGCACCTCCTCGCCGCTGCGGTGTGGATGAACGGCGCCGTAGCCATTTCCGGAATCCGACGTCGTGGCACGTAGCCAGCACGACGCCTTCTCGTCACCGTCGTTCAGGCGATCCCAATGAAAGCGGACTTTGACACGGTTTAGTGCATCCGTGTGAACCTCTTCGCCCTGCGGTGCGACGACGATCGCCGATTGCAAATGCATCGTCGGCTTCGCATGCTCGAACGGGCTGCGAAACGGTACGGTCGTGCGCTGTGCTTCCACGCGAATCTGAAAGAAGCCCTCGCTACCATCGGAATGACGGACGCGCGACAGGGCGGAATCTGTCGCGTGCACGATGCTGTCGATCTCCGCCTTCAGGCTATGAGGAAAAACCGCCTGCTCGTCCGCCACGGGGAGGTTGTTGACAATGACCCACGCCGTCTCGATTACGGCGAATTCGCGCTGGCCGGGATCGTCCTTGTCGTGTTCGGGGTGATCGGCGAATTGGAACGTGCGCCCCGCGTCCATGCGCCGCACGCCGCCGACGCCGTGAAAACGCTTCGCGCGCGACTCCTGATCCTCCATCCAGAGCTTCGACAGATGGTCGCCGCGGGATTGCTCGGCATACGTATGCGCGCCCGTGTATTCATAGACCTCCAGCTGCTGCGGGAGGTCGCCCTGGTTCGCGATCGTCGGCGTGTGAGTGGCCTTCGGATTCGCGGCGGTGGGCGGCTGCTTGTAGTCGAACGTGCGCGTGGCGCGCTCGACGCTCCGCAGCGTACGAGTGCCAGAGAAATGGACGAGTGTGTCGGCTTCGTCGCTTGTACCCGCGCGATGAAAATGCACTACTCGTGGCGACAGCGCGGGCAGCGCGTCGAGGCGGTCGACGATGACGAACCGGTGCGACTTGCCGTCTCGGTCCTGTTCCCAGAAACCGTACAGGCCTTCGGATTCCATCAGCCGGTGCACGAAATTCCAATCGTCCTCGTCCTGCATGCAGAACGAGCGAATTGGTACCGGCTGGTAGAGCCTGAAGGCGAAGCGTCCCTTTGCCTGCGGATGCTGGTTCAGTACGTCGGCAATGATGTCTTCCGCGGACTGATCCTGCCAGATGCGCTGGTCGCGGCGGAACTTAAGGAAATGCAGGAACGATGCAAAAGCAATCTGGTAGTACGTGACACCGCTGTCCGACCCGAGCCGGCGAGCGGAATGCACGTAGCCGTGGTGAGGCGCGTACGATTGATCGCTCTGCTGTATCCACAGCGTCACCGGCTGCGCGATCAGCTTCTTGAGCTCGATGTTGTCGGATACGGAAACCGCATCGACGATAAACTCGAATTGGCGCCCGAGTCGCGACCACCCCTTGACGCGGTGCGGCAACAGTATGTCGGGGCCAAGCGGCGTATCTAGTTTGACAAGGCGCTCATGCTGGACCGGCCTGCCCAGCATCGCGCTTCTCAACATGTTCGAATTCATTACCAGGACTCACTCTTTTTGTTCTGCTGGTCACACGCTCTCTCGTGTGGAATCCACCAATTGTATGAGATAAAGGCGCTGGAATCTCCCCTCGCGGACCGACAGCCTTTCTCGCCCTCAACCCCCCGCATCCTCCGCCGTCCAATCCCCCGACTTCCCGCCGCGCTTCTCCCTGACGCTCACGTCGGTGATCACCATCCCGCGATCGACGGCCTTGCACATGTCGTACACGGTCAGGAGCCCGACCTGCACCGCGGTGAGCGCCTCCATCTCGACGCCGGTCCGCCCGAACGTCTCGACCTGCGCGACGCAGCGCACGCCCGGCAGCGCGTCGTCGAGCTCGAAATCGACCGCGACGCGGGTCAGCGCGAGCGGATGGCACAGCGGAATCAGGTCGGCGGTGCGCTTCGCGCCCTGAATCGCCGCGATGCGCGCGACGCCGAGCACGTCGCCTTTTTTCGCCTTGCCGTCGCGAATCAGCTCGAACGTCGCCGGCAGCATCCGGATCGTGCCGCGCGCGACGGCGATACGCTGCGTTTCCTGCTTGCCGCCGACGTCGACCATGTGCGCGTGGCCGGCGGCGTCGAAATGGGTGAGTCCAGACATGTCGTGCTCCTGTCGACCGAATCCGGCGCGTCGACGCCCGGTTCGGTCCCGTGCATAGCTTGAAGGGCGCCTATCATAGCAGCGGGCGCCCGCGCCGCCGGCGCACAACCCGCGGACGATCCGTGCGGGACAGCCGGGCCGGCGCCGGTACAATGGCCACGATATTTATACCAATCGCCGCAAAGCGCGCGCCGCGCGCGGGACGGCGTCGCGATCATCCTGCCATGCGTGTCAAACAGTTGCTTGTCGCGTTGCTGTCGGCGGCCCTGGCGCTGCCGCCCGACGGTTACGCGCAATGCACGGGCGCCTTGCCGCTCGAGGCGGCGGGCGCCGGTCTCCCGTCGATCTCGACCGTGCCGTCCGGCATTGCGCCCGACGTATTCGGCACCTACGGCGGCGCCGAGAGCCGGTTTTCCGGCGCCACCGGCGTGTCGAATTCCGCCGCCGGCCTGCGCGCGCCGCTGCGGGCGCTGCAGCTGCCCGATCTCGGCGACGGCTCCGGCGGCGCGCTGACGCCGCAGGCCGAGCGCAAGCTCGGCGAACGGGTGATGCGCGAGGTGCGGCGCGACCCCGACTATCTCGACGACTGGCTCGCGCGCGATTACCTGAACACGATGGCGGCACGGCTCGCGGCCGCGGCGACCGCGCGCTTCATCGGCGGCTATGCGCCCGACTTCGAGCTGTTCCCGGTGCGCGACGCGCAGATCAATGCATTCTCGATGCCGGGCGGCTTCATCGGCATCAACACCGGGCTCTTCATCACGACGCAGACGGAATCCGAGCTCGCGTCGGTCGTCGGCCACGAGATGGGCCACGTGCTGCAGCGGCATATCGCGCGGATGATCAACGCGAGCGAGAAGACCGGCTACACGGCGCTCGCGACGATGCTGCTCGGCGTGCTGGCGGGCGTGCTCGCGCGCAGCGGCGATCTCGGCAGCGCGATCGCGATGGGCGGGCAGGCGTACGCGGTCGACAACCAGCTGCGCTTTTCGCGCTCGGCGGAGCGCGAGGCGGACCGCGTCGGCTTCCAGCTGCTCGCGGGCGCGGGCTACGACCCGTACGGGATGCCGGGCTTCTTCGAGCGGCTGGACCACGCGTCGATGGGCGATGCAGGCGTGCCGGCCTACGCGCGCACCCACCCGCTGACGGGCGAGCGGATCGCCGACATGGAGGATCGCGCGCGGCGCGCGCCGTACCGCCAGCCGCACCAGTCGGCCGAGTACGGGTTCGTGCGCGCCCGGCTGCGCATCCTGCAGAACCGCGCGCCGACCGACATCGCGGCCGAGGCGCGCCGGATGCAGCTCGAGATCGACGACCATACCGCGGCGAACGTCGCCGCGAACGCGTACGGCGTCGCGCTCGCGAACACGCTGCTCGGCCAGTACGACGCGGCGGGGCAGGCGTTGGCGGCGTCGCGCGCCGCGTTCGATGCGCGCGCGCGGCGCGACGACGATCCCGCGACGAGCTCGCCGAGCCTCGACGTGCTGGCCGCTGACCTCGCGCGCCGCGCGGGGCGCACCGACGACGCGGTGCGGCTCGCGGCGCTCGCGCAGCGGCGCTGGCCGGCGTCGCACGCGGCGATCGTCGCGCATCTGCAGGCGCTCCTGGCCGCGCGCCGCTTCGGCGAAGCGCAGGCGCTCGCCCGCACGCAGGCGCAGGCCGATCCGCAGCAGCCGGACTGGTGGGACTACCTCGCAAAGGCGAGCGACGGCAAGGGCGACATGCTCGCGCGGCGCCGCGCACTGGCGGAGAAGCTCGCGCTCGACGGCGCGTGGCCGGCGGCGATCCGCCAGCTGAAGGACGCGCGCGATGCAAAGGATGTGTCGTTCTACGACCAGTCGATGCTCAACGCGCGCCTGCTCGAATTCGAGGCGCGCTACAAGGAAGAGCGCGAGGACGAGAAGAACGGCAGGAGCTAGCCTGTCGCGGCGGCGTCAGTGCTCGTCGGCCGGCGCAGTGCGCGCCCGTTCGGCGGGACTCGCGACGAAGCCGAAGCGCGCCGGCACGTCGGCGCGCGCGATCTCGCCGAGCGGCAGCGCGCGGTCGTCGCGCCAGCGCAGCACGGGCGGCGTCGCGTCGAGATCCGCATGGTCGGCGAACAGTCCGAGATCGTGATCGTGCAGCGCGGCGACGCGCGGCGGCGCGCCGGCGTCGCGAAACAGCACGCCGCCCGCGTCGTCGAGCCACGCTTCCCGCGGCTCGAACGGCCGGCCGGCCTGATCGGCGAGCGTCAGCCGGCCGTCCTGTTCGGCGAGCCGCACGATCCACGGGGTATACGCGAGCTCGACGTATACGCGCTGCGGCCCGTTCTGGAAGAACCACTGGCCGTGCTCGTCGGCTTCATAGTTGCGGGCGATGAACGCGACCAGCGCCGCATGGCGCAGCGGCGTGCCGAGCTCGCCGGCCGCCTGCGCGGCGTCGTCGCGCAGGCGCCAGCCGCCGCGCCGGTCGAGCAGCAGCCAGCCGGTGCAGTGCGGCACGTCCGGCCACTTGGCGAGCGCCTGCCTGACGATGTCATCCATGGTCGACGAACCGGGCGCAATAGCCGAACACGCGCACCGACAGCCAGTCGAGCCGACCGGGGAACGGCCCGGTCATGAAACCCGCGTGGCCGCCGTCTTCGGGCTGGTCGAGCTCGACGGCGGGCGACACGTCCGCCGGGCCGGGCAGCGCCGACGCGGGCAGGAACGGGTCGTTGCGGGCGTTGAGGATCAGCGTCGGCACGTCGATCGCGGGCAGGAGCGGGCGGGTGGTCGCCTTCGTCCAGTAGTCGTTCGCGTCGGCGAAGCCGTGCAGCGGCGCGGTGACGACGTCGTCGAAATCATGCATCGTCACCGCGTTCAGCATCGCTTCGCGGTCGAACAGGCCCGGAAACTGCTCGAGCTTGACGAGCGCCTTGCGCTTCAGCGTCTTCAGGAAGCTGCGCGTGTAGAGCATCGCGAAACCTTGCGACAGCGCACGGCCGCCCGCATGCACGTCGAGCGGCGTCGAGATCGCGGCGGCGGCGCGCACGACCGACGTGTCGCCGCGGTGCTCGCCGAGCCAGCGCAGCAGCACGTTGCCGCCGAGCGACACGCCGGCGGCGACGATCGGCCCGCGATGCTGCGCGGCGAGGCGCTTGAGGATCCAGTCGACCTCGGCGCTGTCCGCGAGGTGGTAGAAGCGCGGGCGGCGGTTCATCTCGCCGCTGCAGCTGCGAAAATGCGGAACGACGCCGTGCCAGCCCTTCGCGCGCGCGGCGGCCATCAGCGCGAGCGCGTAGTGCGAGCCGGAGCTGCCTTCGAGGCCGTGGAACAGCACGAACAGCGGCGCGTCGGGCGCCGGCGCCGCGCTGTCGAGATGGGCGATCCAGTCGAGATCGATGAAGTCGTGATCGGGCGTTTCCCATCGCTCCCGCCGGTAGGCGACGGCCGGCCGTCGCGCGAACAGCGCCGGCACGATGGTTTGCGCATGGCTGTTCGGCAGCCAGCGTGGCGCGCGATAGCGCAGTGTGTCGTCATCCGGGGTGTTGCCCCCGTCAAGCGATGTGGGCGGAGAAGCCGTACTCATGATCGCCCCGCGTCTTGGTCAATTCGTCAATGCAGCGGGCCTTGCCCGTGGCGGATCTTGGCGGCGAACTGCCCGGCCGCCTGGTCGGGAATCGGGCTCGCATGGATGTGCGCGATGCGCCATTCGCCGCGCTCGTGAATCATCACGTAGGTCGCGAACACCATGTCGGGCTCGGCAGTGAGGTCGGCCTGCTGATGCGCTTCGGCGATCGTGTAGACGACGGTGCCGAGGCTGTCGTACACGCGGATGTCGAGCGGCTCGATCGTCACCGGCTGCGTGGACAGCCGGGCGCCGAGCCCGCTGCGGATCTGGTCGAGGCCGTGCAGATGCGCGCCGTCCGCCCAGATGCAGCTGGCGAAATCCTCGTCGATCCACAGGGCCATCAGCGCGTCGAGATTGGCATCGGCGATGGCTTGGTAGTAGGCGTTGAGCGTATCGGCGGCGGCTTCGAAGAGGCGGGCAAAACGTGGCATCGGGTTGTTCTCTCGCGCGCATCGCGCGCCGTATTCAGCACGGCGGCCAGGAGGCCGCCGCGCTCCGGTGAATCGGATTGCCCGGCGCGCGCCTCGCGACGCTGCCGGTGGAGGTCAGCGTTGCCCGACGAGCATGCCGCGCAGATCGCCGAATACTTGCTCCGGGCCGAGTTCGCGCAGGCACTTCAGGTGGCCGAGCGGACACTCGCGCTCGAAGCAGGGACTGCATTCGAGATGCAGCCATTGTACCTTCGCCAGCTCGGACAGCGGAGGGGTATGACGCGGATCCGTCGAGCCGTACAGCGCGACGAGCGGCCGGCGCAGCGCCGCGGCGACGTGCATCAGCCCGGAATCGTTGGTGACGACCGCGTTCGCGCGGGCGATCAGCGCGCACGCCTCGGACAGCGATGTCTGCCCGCACAGGTTGCGCACGTGCGGTGCGTGCTCGGCGATCGCCTGCGCGGCCGCGGCGTCCTTCTGCGAGCCGAGCGCGATGATCTGCGTGTACGGGAACGACTGGTGGACGATCTTCGCGAGCGACGCGAAGTGCTCGGGCGGCCAGCGCTTGGCCGGGCCGTATTCCGCGCCGGGGCAGAACACGACGAGCGGCATCCGTGTATCGAGATTGAAACGTGCGGACACGCGCGCCGTTTCATTCAGGTCGGCTTCGAGGCGCGGCGGCGGCAGGGTTTTCATCGACTCGGGCAGCTTTGCGCCCGGCGCGTACGCGAGCGCCGCGTAGTGGCCCGTCATCGGCGGCCGCTCGCCGTGCGCCTTGTTCGGGTTCGCGTGCCGCACGTTCAAGAGGCCATAGCGGTGCTCGCCCGTATAGCCGATCCGCAGCGGGATGTTCGCGAGCCACGGGATCACCGCGGACTTCAGCGAGTTCGGCAGCACATAGGCCGCGTCGTAGCCGTTGTCGCGCAGGTCGCTCGCGAGCTGCCAGCGGCGCAGCAGCTGCAGCTTGCCGTGCGCGAGATCGGTCGCGTAGACATCGTGGATCTCCGGCATGCGCTCCAGCACCGGCGCGACCCAGGTGGGCGCGACGGCATCGATCGCGATGCGGGGATGGAGTTTCTTCAGCAGCGCAAAGAGCGGCTGCGCCATCAATGCGTCACCGATCCAGTTCGGTGCGATAACCAGCGCTCGACGCATCAGGTCGACTTCCGATGTCGTAATGAAGCACGGCGCGTGGGCGCCGCGTTCGGGTTGCCAGAATGGGAAGGGCGGCGCGCCCGTCATCCGGTCGCGCCGCCGTGCGTGTCGGCCGGGCCGCGCAGGCCGGGCCGCGGGGGCCGGTCGTCCCGGGCTCAGTGGCCCTTGACGACCTCGCCGTCGCGCAGCTTGTAGCGCGTGCCGCAGTACGGGCAGCGCGCCTCGCCGTGCGACACGTCGATGAAGACGCGCGGGTGCGCGCTCCAGCGGGCCATCGCGGGGTTCGGGCAGTAGGCGGGAAGATCCTTGGCCGTCAGCTCGACCAGCGGCATTTCCTTGATTTCACTCATGGGTCTTTCTCTAGTTCACTTTCTTGTGGGGCATTCGCGTGCGGCGCGCGCTCAGATCTTCGTCAGCCAGTGCGCGTACTTCGCATTCTTGCCCGACACGATATCGAAGAATGCCGATTGCAGCTTTTCCGTGACCGGGCCGCGCGCGCCGCTGCCGATCGTGCGGTTGTCCAGCTCGCGGATCGGCGTGACTTCGGCGGCGGTGCCGGTGAAGAACGCCTCGTCGGCCGTGTAGACCTCGTCGCGCGTGATGCGCTTCTCGATCACCTCGATGCCGGCATCCTTCGCGAGCGTGATGATCGTGTCGCGCGTGATGCCGTCGAGGCACGACGACAGGTCCGGCGTGAACAGCTTGCCGCGGTTTACGAGGAAGAAGTTCTCGCCCGAGCCTTCCGACACGTAGCCGTCGACGTCGAGCAGCAGCGCCTCGTCGTAGCCGTCGGCGGTCGCTTCCTGGTTCGCGAGGATCGAGTTCACGTACCAGCCCGACGCCTTCGCGCGGACCATCGACACGTTGACGTGGTGGCGAGTGAACGACGACGTCTTCACGCGGATGCCCTTCGCGAGGCCTTCCTCGCCGAGGTATGCGCCCCACGGCCATGCGGCGATCGCGACGTGGATCGTGTTGCCCTTCGCGGACACGCCGAGCTTTTCCGAGCCGACCCAGATGATCGGGCGCAGGTAGCACGACTCCAGCTTGTTCTCGCGCACGACGTCGCGCTGCGCGCCTTCGAGGGTTTCCTGGTCGAACGGCACGTCCATCTGGAAGATCTTCGCGGAGTTCAGCAGGCGCTTCGTGTGCTCGTGCAGGCGGAAGATCGCGGTGCTGCCGTCGGCCGTCTTGTACGCGCGCACGCCTTCGAAGACGCCCATGCCGTAGTGCAGCGTATGGGTCAGGACGTGGATCTTGGCGTCACGCCAGTCGATCAGCTTGCCGTCCATCCAGATCTTGCCGTCGCGGTCGGCCATTGACATAGGATTCTCCTGTCGGAAGCGGTTGTGTGCAGCGTTGAGCGGGAAAGGCGCACATTTTAGCGTCTTTTGGCGTCAACCCGGGCGGTCGGCGCGGGGGCGAGGCTATAATCGCCCGGTACCGATTCCAACGACGACGGGCTGCGCCGGCAGGAGACGCCGGCGCCCCTCGCAAACCGCCCGCCGCGGCGCCTTCTTTCTTCCCCATGCCTGCTCGATTGTCCGCCACCGACCGCTTCGCGCTGATCCAGGGCGCGCGCGACTATTCGCCCACGCTGATGGCCATCCTGTCCTGGGGGCTCGTCACGGGCATCGCGATGAGCAAGTCGGTGATGACGCTCGGGCAGGCGACCGCGATGTCGCTGCTCGTCTACGCGGGCTCGTCGCAGCTCGCGGTGCTGCCGCTCCTCCTCGCGAAGCTGCCGCTCTGGACCGTGCTGCTCACCGCCGCGATGGTCAACACGCGCTTCGTGATCTTCAGCGCCGGGCTCGCCCCCCATTTTTCCTACCTGCCGCTGTGGCGGCGTCTCGCGATCGGCTATTTCAACGGCGACGTGATCTACCTGCTGTTCCAGAAACGGGGCTTCGCGACCGGCCACGTGCCGGGCAAGGAAGCGTATTTCTGGGGGATGGCGCTGTCGAGCTGGCTGTCGTGGCAGGTGTCGTCGATCGCCGGGATCCTGCTCGCGAGCTTCTTTCCCGCGAGCTGGGGGCTCGAGCTCGCGGGCACGCTCGCGCTGATCCCGATCATGGTGTCGGCGGTCGCGAACCGCTCGACGCTGGCCGCCGTCGCGGTCGCCGGCGTCGTGTCGCTGGTTGCGTTCGACCTGCCGTACCGGCTCGCGCTGCCGCTCGCGGTGCTGGCCGCGCTCGCGGCCGGCTGCACCGCCGACTTCTTCGTCGAGCGGGCCGACTGGCGCCGCATCCGCACTGAAACCGTGCAGCAGAAGGAGGTCGAATGAGCGCCGTGCAGATCTGGCTCGTCATCATCGGCATGACGCTCGTCACGGCCGTTACCCGCGCGCTGTTCCTGATCGGCGGCGAGCGCACCGTGCTGCCCGAGCGCGCGCAGCGCGCGCTGCGCTACGCGCCGGCGGCGGCGCTCGCGGCCGTCGTGCTGCCCGACGTGCTCGAAACCCCGGCCGGGCTGTCGTTCGCACTCGCCAATCATCAGTTCTATGCGGCGCTCGCCGGCTTCGGCTGGTACCTGTGGCGGCGCAGCATGCTCGGCACGATCGTCGTCGGGATGCTCGTGTTCACCGGCCTGCGCCTGGTCGCCTGATGCGCGCGCATCGGCTTGGCCGCATCGCAGCATTCCGCGTTGTCCCAAATAGGCGGAATTCGCCGCCATGCGGGCAGGCGTCCGAACGGATCGGCTAGAATGCCCGTTCCAGATTTTTTACCCGTGCGCGTCATGCGGATCCGCCAGCCACGGCCGCATCCGGCGCCCTCAGCGGCAGCCCGCGCACGTGTTGCGTAAGACCCCTTTCTTTTTTCCCCATCCACCACTTCAATTTGTCCAACATGAGCCAAGTCAAGCGTCTTACCGACCTGATCGCCGCCGGCCAGCTCGCCGGCAAGCGCGTGTTCATCCGCGCCGACCTGAACGTCCCGCAGGACGACCACGGCAACATCACCGAAGACACCCGCGTGCGCGCGTCCGTGCCGGCCATCAAGGCCGCGCTCGACGCCGGCGCGGCCGTGATGGTCACGTCCCACCTCGGCCGCCCGACCGAAGGCGAGTTCAAGCCGGAAGATTCGCTCGCGCCGGTCGCAAAGCGCCTCGCCGAGCTGCTCGGCCGCGACGTGCCGCTCGTCGCGAACTGGGTCGAGAACGGCGTGAACGTCGCGCCGGGCCAGGTCGTGCTGCTCGAGAACTGCCGCGTGAACAAGGGCGAGAAGAAGAACTCGGACGAGCTCGCGCAAAAGATGGCGAAGCTCTGCGACGTGTACGTGAACGACGCGTTCGGCACCGCGCACCGCGCCGAGGCGACCACGCACGGCATCGCGAAGTACGCGAGCGTCGCATGTGCGGGCCCGCTGCTCGCGGCCGAGCTCGACGCGCTCGGCAAGGCGCTCGGCAACCCGGCGCGCCCGCTGGTGGCGATCGTCGCGGGCTCGAAGGTGTCGACCAAGCTGACGATCCTCAAGTCGCTCGCGGAGAAGGTCGACCAGCTGATCGTCGGCGGCGGCATCGCGAACACGTTCATGCTCGCGGCCGGCCTGCCGATCGGCAAGTCGCTCGCGGAAGCCGACCTCGTCGGCGAGGCGAAGGCGATCATCGACGAAGCGCGCAAGCGCGGCGCGTCGGTGCCGATCCCGACCGACGTCGTCACCGCGAAGGAATTCGCGCCGACGGCCGCCGCGACCGTGAAGAAGGTCGCCGACATCGAGGCGGACGACATGATCCTCGACATCGGGCCGGAAACGGCCAAGGCGCTCGCGAGCCAGCTCGAGAAGGCCGGCACGATCGTCTGGAACGGCCCGGTCGGCGTGTTCGAGTTCGACCAGTTCGGCAACGGCACGAAGACGCTCGCCGACGCCATCGCCAAATCGTCCGCGTTCTCGATCGCGGGCGGCGGCGATACGCTCGCGGCCATCGCGAAGTACGGCATCCATGACCAGGTCAGCTACATCTCGACGGGCGGCGGCGCCTTCCTCGAGTTCCTCGAAGGGAAGAAGCTGCCGGCGGTGGAAGTGCTCGAAACGCGGGCGGCCTGAGCGTGGCGGCGCGCGCAGGGGTGACGAAGGCCGCGCGCTCCGCGAAGGCGGAGCCGACGGCCGGCGCGGGCAAGCGCAAACGCGCGCCCGCGCGGGCGAACACCGCCCCGCGCGCACCGGCGGCCGCCGGCGACGCGGCCATGCAGCACCACGAGATTCAGAACAAAGCGACGCCGGGCGCCAGCACCGGCGCGCCCTCCGGAGCGGCCGCCGCTGGGCCTGCCGCGTCCGGCTCTCGCAGCGTTTCACCCAGCGCATCCACCTTGATCCAGATGAGGAGTTTCATGCAGCGCGCCACCAAGATAGTCGCCACGATCGGCCCGGCTTCCAGTTCGCCGGAGATTCTGCTGCAGATGATGCAGGCGGGCCTCGACGTCGTGCGGCTCAATTTTTCGCACGGCACCGCCGATGATCACCGCCAGCGCGCCGAGATGGTGCGCGAGGCCGCCCGCAAGGTCGGCCGCGAGATCGCGATCATGGCGGACCTCCAGGGGCCGAAGATCCGCGTCGGCAAGTTCGAGAACGGCAAGACGACGCTCGAGCCGGGCCAGCCGTTCATCCTCGACGCGGGCTGCGAGCTGGGCAACGACGAGCGCGTCGGCCTCGACTACAAGGAGCTGCCGCGCGACCTGAAGCCGGACGACGTGCTGCTGCTGAACGACGGCCTGATCGTGCTGACCGTCGAGCGCGTGCTCGGCGACGAGATCCACACGATCGTCAAGGTGGGCGGCGAGCTGTCGAACAACAAGGGGATCAACCGGCAGGGCGGCGGGCTGTCGGCGCCGGCGCTGACCGCGAAGGACATGGAGGACATCCGCACCGCGATGTCGCTCGGCGCGGACCTCGTCGCGGTGTCGTTCCCGAAGAACGCGACCGACATGGAAATGGCGCGCCAGCTCGCGAACATCGCGGGCGCGCCGTACGGCATCAAGCCGAAGATGATCGCGAAGATCGAGCGCGCGGAGGCGATTCCGGCGCTGCAGAGCATCCTCGACGCATCCGACGGCATCATGGTCGCGCGCGGCGACCTGGCCGTCGAGGTCGGCAACGCGGCCGTGCCGGCGCTGCAGAAGCGCATGATCCGGATGGCGCGCGAGTCGAACAAGCTCGTGATCACCGCGACGCAGATGATGGAATCGATGATCCACGCGCCGGTGCCGACCCGCGCCGAGGTGTCGGACGTCGCGAACGCGGTGCTCGACGGCACCGACGCGGTGATGCTGTCGGCCGAGACGGCCGCGGGCAGGTTCCCGGTCGTGACGATCGAGACGATGGCGGCCGTCTGCGTCGAGGCCGAGAAGTCCGAGCACGTCGAGCTGGACAAGGATTTCCTCGACCGCACGTTCACGCGGATCGACCAGTCGATCGCGATGGGCGCGCTGTTCACCGCTTACCACCTGGGCGCGAAGGCGATCGTCGCGCTGACGGAGTCGGGCGCGACCGCGCTGTGGATGTCGCGCCACTACACGCACGTGCCGATCTTCGCGCTGACGCCGCGGGTCGGCAGCGAGCGCACGATGGCGCTGTACCGCAACGTCACGCCGCTGCACGTCGACTTCAACAGCGATCGCGACGCGGCGCTCCAGCAGGCGATCGAGCTGATCGTCCAGCGCGGGCTCGTCGCGCGCGGCGACATGGTCGTGCTGACCGTCGGCGAGCCGATGGGGCAGGCGGGCGGCACCAATACGCTGAAGATCGTCCGGGTCGGCGAGCATTACTGACCCGGCGGCCCGATTCGATCGGGCACCGTTTTATTGCCGAAAGCCGCGCGGGGTCCGATGCCCCGCGCGGCTTTTTTTCTGATTTTTGCCCGCATTGTGCCGTGCGAAGGTAACAAATTGCGAGCGGAGGCCGCCAACCGGTCGGATTCGGAGGCGCTTCGCGATAAAATGCGCCTATTCGACGCTCAGCCGCGCCCGTCCGACCGGGGTCACCCTGGCCAGGCCGCGCCGGCGCTCAGGGCGCACCGGTTTTCATTCAAGGAGTTCCACAATGCCTCTCGTATCAATGCGTCAATTGCTGGACCACGCGGCAGAGCACGGCTACGGCCTGCCGGCCTTCAACGTGAACAACCTGGAGCAGGTGCAGGCGATCATGGCGGCGGCGGACCAGGTGGGCGCACCCGTGATCATGCAGGCATCGGCCGGCGCGCGTAAGTATGCGGGCGAGCCGTTCCTGCGCCACCTGATCGAAGCGGCGGTCGAGTCGTATCCGCACATCCCGGTCGTGATGCACCAGGACCACGGCCAGTCGCCGGCGGTCTGCATGGCGGCGATCCGCAGCGGCTTCACCAGCGTGATGATGGACGGTTCGCTCGAGGCGGACGGCAAGACGGTCGCATCGTACGAGTACAACGTCGACGTGTCGCGCAAGGTCGTCGAGATGGCGCATTCGATCGGCGTGACGGTCGAGGCGGAACTCGGCGTGCTCGGCTCGCTCGAGACGATGAAGGGTGACAAGGAAGACGGCCACGGCGCCGAGGGCACGATGACCCGCGAGCAGCTGCTGACCGATCCGGAGCAGGCTGCCGACTTCGTGAAGCTCACGCAGTGCGACGCGCTCGCGATCGCGATCGGCACGTCGCACGGCGCGTACAAGTTCTCGAAGAAGCCGACGGGCGACATCCTGTCGATCCAGCGCATCAAGGAGATCCACGCGCGCATCCCGAACACGCACCTCGTGATGCACGGTTCGTCGTCGGTGCCGCAGGAGCTGCTGGAAGAGATCCGCCAGTTCGGCGGCGACATGAAGGAAACCTACGGCGTGCCGGTCGAGGAAATCCAGGAAGGCATCAAGCACGGCGTGCGCAAGATCAACATCGACACCGACCTGCGTCTCGCGATCACCGGCGCGATCCGCCGCTACCTGTTCGAGAACCCGGGCAAGTTCGATCCGCGCGACTACCTGAAGCCGGCGCGCGAAGCGGCGAAGAAGGTCTGCGTCGACCGCTACCTCGCGTTCGGCTGCGAAGGCCAGGCCGGCAAGATCAAGCCGGTGCCGCTCGACAAGATCGCCGAGAAGTACAAGGCAGGCGAGCTCGCGCAGGTCGTGCGCTGAGACTGTAGTACGATCCGGGGCTGCCGGCCGGCGGATGTCCGCCGGCCGTGACCGTCCCGCCGGCCGAAAAAGGGCCGGCCGGCGCCGCCCGGGCCTTGCCGCCCGGCCGCACGCCGAAGTATCGCAAGGCCGCCGTTCCCGCCAGCCGCGGGGAACGGCGTTTCCCTTTTTGTTTGGCTCCTTATCTGCGAAAAGACGATGTCTACCCTCTACGAATCCACGCTCCGCTCGCTGCCGCTCCTCGGTCGCGGCAAGGTCCGCGACAACTACGCGGTCGGCAACGACAAGCTCCTGATCGTCACGACCGACCGCCTGTCGGCATTCGACGTGATCATGGGCGAGCCGATTCCGAACAAGGGCCGCGTGCTGAACCAGATGGCGAACTTCTGGTTCGACAAGCTCGCGCACATCGTCCCGAACCACCTGACGGGCGACGCGCCGGAAGCGGTCGTCGCGGCCGACGAGGTCGAGCAGGTCAAGGGCCGCGGCGTGGTGGTCAAGCGCCTCGAGCCGATCCTCATCGAAGCCGTCGTGCGCGGCTACCTGGCCGGCAGCGGCTGGAAGGAATACCAGGAGAGCGGCGCCGTGTGCGGCGTCAAGCTGCCGGAAGGCCTGCAGAACGCGCAGAAGCTGCCCGAGCCGATCTTCACGCCGGCCGCGAAGGCCGAGATGGGCGAGCACGACGAGAACATCACGTTCGAGGAAACCGAGCGCCGCATCGGCACCGAGCTGGCCGCGACGATCCGCGACATCTCGATCAAGCTGTACAAGGAAGCGGCTGACTACGCGGCGACGCGCGGCATCATCATCGCCGACACGAAGTTCGAATTCGGCCTCGACAACCACGGCAAGCTGTACCTGATGGACGAAGTGCTGACGGCCGATTCGTCGCGCTTCTGGCCGGCCGACCAGTACCAGGTCGGCACGAACCCGCCGTCGTTCGACAAGCAGTTCGTGCGCGACTGGCTCGAGGCGCAGCCGTGGGGCAAGACGGCGCCGGCGCCGGCGCTGCCGGCCGACGTCGTCGAGAAGACGGCCGCGAAATATCAGGAAGCGCTCGAGCGCATCACCGGCCAGCCGCTCGCCTGAGCATCGACGGGAACACGAAATGAGTGAAGTCCAGACTGCCCACACGCACAGCGCGCCGCTCGTCGGCGTGCTGATGGGTTCGAGTTCCGACTGGGACGTGATGAAGCATGCGGTGGCCATCCTGCAGGAGTTCGGCGTGCCGTACGAGGCGAAGGTCGTGTCCGCGCACCGGATGCCCGACGAGATGTTCGACTATGCGGAGAAGGCGCGCGAGCGCGGCCTGCGCGCGATCATCGCCGGCGCGGGCGGCGCGGCGCACCTGCCGGGCATGCTCGCCGCGAAGACGACGGTGCCGGTGCTCGGCGTGCCGGTCGCGAGCAAGTACCTGAAGGGCGTCGATTCGCTGCACTCGATCGTGCAGATGCCGAAGGGCGTGCCGGTCGCGACCTTCGCGATCGGCGAGGCCGGCGCGGCGAACGCGGCGCTGTTCGCGGTGTCGATCCTGTCCGGCACGTCGGCCGACTACGCGAACCGGCTCGCCGCGTTCCGCGTGCGCCAGAACGAGGCCGCGCACGCAATGGTGCTGCCGCCGCTGGAATGAATGCAACGGGCCGCCCGGACCAGGGCTGCCCGGCAACCGGGCAGTCGAACCCGGATTGTCCTTACTGCGGCGGGCGCGCTGCCCGCCGTGACCGACCACTGACATGACCACTTCTCAATCCACTTCCCCGATCCTGCCCGGCGCCTGGCTGGGCATGGTCGGCGGCGGCCAGCTCGGCCGCATGTTCTGCTTCGCCGCGCAAGCGATGGGCTACCGCGTCGCCGTGCTCGATCCCGATCCGACGAGCCCCGCCGGCGCGGTCGCCGACCGCCACCTGCGCGCGGCGTACGACGATGAAGCCGCGCTCGCCGAACTGGCGGCGCTGTGCGACGCGGTGTCGACCGAGTTCGAGAACGTCCCGGCCGCGAGCCTCGATTTCCTCGCGCGCACGACGTTCGTCGCGCCGGCCGGCCGCTGCGTCGCGGTCGCGCAGGACCGGATCGCGGAGAAGCGGTTCATCGAGGCGTCCGGCGTGCCGGTCGCGCCGCATGTCGTGATCGAATCGGCCGCGGCGCTCGCCGCGCTCGACGATGCGGCGCTCGACGCGGTGCTGCCGGGCATCCTGAAGACCGCGCGGCTCGGCTACGACGGCAAGGGGCAGGTGCGGGTGAGCAGCGCGCAGGAAGCGCGCGACGCGCACGCGGCGCTCGGCGGCGTGCCGTGCGTGCTGGAGAAGCGCCTGCCGCTGAAGTACGAGGTGTCGGCGCTGATCGCGCGCGGCGCCGACGGCCGCTCGGCCGCGTTCCCGCTCGCGCAGAACACCCACCACGCGGGCATCCTGTCGCTGACGGTCGTGCCGGCGCCGGCCGCCGATGCCGCGCTCGTCGAGAAGGCGCAGCAGGCCGCGGTGCGGATCGCCGACACGCTCGGCTACGTCGGCGTGCTGTGCGTCGAATTCTTCGTGCTCGAGGACGGCTCGTTCGTCGCGAACGAGATGGCGCCGCGCCCGCACAATTCCGGCCACTACACGGTCGATGCGTGCGCGACGAGCCAGTTCGAGCAGCAGGTGCGCGCGATGACGCGCATGCCGCTCGGCAACCCGCGCCAGCATTCGCCGGCCGCGATGCTGAACATCCTCGGCGACGTGTGGTTCCCGGACGGCGCCGCGGGCGCGTCCGTCACGCCGCCGTGGGACCAGGTCGCCGCGATGCCGGCCGCGCATCTGCACCTGTACGGCAAGGAAGAGGCGCGCGTCGGCCGCAAGATGGGCCACGTGAACTTCACGGCCGCGACGCGCGACGACGCGCTCGGCGCGGCCACCACGTGCGCGCAGCTGCTGCGCGTGCCGCTCGACTGACGCCGTGCCGATGTCCAGCGATCTCCCGAAGTCCGTGACGCGCGCGCAGATCGCCGCCGCCGCCGCGCTGCTCGATGCGGGCCAGCTCGTCGCGTTTCCGACCGAAACCGTCTACGGGCTCGGCGGCGACGCGGCCAATCCCGAGGCCGTCGCGCGCATCTATGCGGCGAAGGGCCGGCCGGCGAATCATCCGGTGATCGTGCACCTGCCGCCGGGCGGCGATCCGGGCTACTGGGTCGAAGCGTTGCCCGACGATGCGCGCAAGAGCTGATCGACGCGTTCTGGCCCGGCCCGCTGACGCTGATCCTGAAGCGCCATCCGCGCATTCCGGACGCCGTGAGCGGCGGGCAGGACTCGGTCGGCCTGCGCTGCCCGTCCCACCCGGTCGCGCAGGCGCTGCTGGACGCGTTCAGCGCGCGGCGCGGCGGGCACGGCGGGGTGGCGGCGCCGTCCGCGAACCGCTTCGGGCACGTGAGCCCGACGACCGCGCAGCACGTGCGCGACGAGTTCGGCGACACGGTGCACGTGCTCGACGGCGGGCCGTCGGAAGTCGGCATCGAATCGACGATCCTCGACTTGTCGCGCGGCTTCCCGGCGCTGCTGCGCCCGGGCCACGTGAGCCCGCAGCAGATCGCCGACGTGCTTGGCCGCGCGCCGCGGCTGCCGGACGGCAGCGACGCGACCGCGCCGCGCGCGTCCGGCACGCTGAAGGCGCATTACGCGCCGCGCACGCCGCTCGCGCTGCTGCCGTTCGATCAACTGGAGCCGCTGCTCGCCGCCGCGCACGCGGCCGGCGAACGGGTCGCACTGGTCGCGCGCGCATCGCGCGCGGGCCGCTGGGCGCAGGCCGCCGACGTGCATTTCATCGCCGCGCCGGAAGATCCGCAGGCGTATGCGCACGCGCTCTACGGGATGCTGCGCGCGCTCGACCGTGCGGACGTCGCGCGGATCCTCGTCGAGAAGCTGCCGGACACCGTCGAATGGATCGCGGTCAACGACCGGCTCGGCCGCGCGGCGGCCGCGTTCGAAGCGCAGGGGTAAGGGCGCGAGCGGTTGCCGCGGCGGCATCCGCGGACGAGATGAAAAGAAAACGCCCGACCGGCGCGAACCGGTCGGGCGTTTTTCGTTGCGTGCGTCGCGCTTACTTGCCGACGCCGGTCGATGCGATCTGCTGCTCGACGAACTGCGCGAACAGCGCGTGCAGGCGCGTCGTCGGGTGGACCGTGTCGGCGAACATGTAGGTCTGGTCCGCGTTCGCCGTCGTGTAGGTCTGCGGCGAGCAGAACAGCGACGAGCCGAAGGCCGTCGGCACCGGCGCGCCGAACTTCGTCGCAGCGGCCCCACCATCGCCTTCAGGTTGCACGCGGTGTCGGTGTTCGACACGGCGAAGCCGTTCGCCTGATAGTTGGCCGCGATGCCGTCCTGCCACGTGAACACGTCGACCAGCTTGTACTTCGTCGGGTCGACCTTCAGCGCGGCCAGCGTGCCGGCGAGCGTCTGGTTGAACAGCCCCGACAGCCGCGTGAAGGTCGCCTGCGTGCCGCCTTGCAGCGCGAGCGGCGTGCCGCCGATGTCCGGGATGTTCGACACGAACACGTGCGTGCCGCCTGCGGCGACGATCTGCTGGACGAGCCCCCCGAGCTGCTGCGCGGCCAGGCCGATCGCCTGCGCGGCCGCGAGCTGCGCGGCCGGCGTGTTGCCCTGTGCCTGCGCGACCTGCGCCTGGTAGAAGATGTCGTTCGCGCCGCCGTTGATCAGCACGATCTGGCCTGCGTTGAAGCTGCCGTGCTGCGACAGGTACTGCTTGACCTGGTCGGCGATCGGCGTCGTCGTCGCCTGCGCGAAGTCCGAGTTCGGCACGCTCGCGTCCGCGTGGCCGATGCCCGGCTGCAGCGCGACGCGCGAGCCGCCCTGCGCATAGCCGAGACCGCCCGTCGCCTGCAGCGGGATGCCGAAGCCGCCCTGGTTGGCGGGCTGCAGCGTGTCGCCGTAGTAATTCGCGACGTTCTGCGTCCAGACCTGCCCCGGGTTGGTCGTGAAGCGCCCGCCGCCGAAGCCGAGCAGGATCTGCGAATAGGTGCCGACGTCGGACAGGCTGTCGCCGAACGACACGATCTGCATCTTCACGCCGGACGGCGGCGCGGCGGGCGCGTTGTTGTCGTCGCCGCCGCCGCCGCATGCGGCGAGCAGCGCGAACGTGGCGCCTGCGATCGCAACCTGGGCGGTGCGCAGCAGGCGGCGCCGTGCGCGGGACGGTGCGGTTCGTTGTGGTTGCATCGATCGATCTCCTCGTAGATATGGCCTGATGTTTCGCATCTGCCGCATGCCCGCTCAGGTCCGGGTCGCGGCGGCCGTTGGCTGAAAGTTGTTCTAGCTTGACCGGTTCGCGCCTGCGGGCTGCGCCGTGCGCGGATCGTCAGCGGCGGCGCCGGCCATCCGTGCATGATAGGCGCTCGCCCATTCGGGCGGCCCGAAAACCGCGCGCAGCTTGTCGCGCCATCCGGGCACGCGCCACGCATCGGCGGCCATCGAGCCCCACTCGTGGAACGTCGCGACGAGCGGGTTGTTCGAGCCGAGCCGCTCGACGATCCCGTATTGAGGCGGGTCGGCCGGCGTCTCCTCGACGAAGCTGCCGAACAGCCGATCCCAGATCACGAGCACGCCCGCATAGTTGCGGTCGATGTAGCGCGGGTTGCGCGCATGGTGTGCGCGATGGATCGACGGCGTGTTGAAGACGTATTCGATCCAGCCGAGCTTGCCGAACGCCTGCGTATGCACGAAGAACTGGAACGCGAGGTTGATCAGCACGATGCCGACGATCTGCTGCGGCGGAAAGCCGAGCAGCGCGAGCGGCAGCCAGAACGCCCACATGCCGGCGACCGGGTACATCAGGCTCTGGCGCATCGCGGTCGAGAAATTCATCCGCTCGGACGAGTGGTGCACGACGTGCGCGGCCCACAGCCAGCGCACGCGGTGGCTCGCGCGATGGAACACGTAGTAGAGGAGGTCCTGCGCGACGAACAGCACGGCGAACGACAGCCAGCCGTCCTGCCACGTGAAGAGGCGGTAGTGCCGGTAGCAGTATGCGTACACGGGAATCACGAACAGCCATGCGACCTTGTCCGCGCCCTGGTGCATCAGCGCGAGCGCGGCGTTGCACAGTGTGTCCCGCCAGGCGTAGACGGCGGCCTGCGGACGGGTGCGGGCGAAGTGCCAGGCCTCCCAGCCGATGCAGAGCAGGAAGACGGGCGCCAGCGCGAGCAGAAGCAATTCGACGTCGAATCGCATGGGCGTGTCTCCTCCTTCTTTCCCCTGCAAGTCTCGTGGCCGGGCAGACGCCCGATTGTGAATATGGGTCAGGCGACAGCCTACGCAATCGGGTCGCGCTAGGCGAGAGGGGAGCGTAGAGGGTTCCCTCAGAGGACAGGGTTTCTACCGAAGCCGCGCCGTGCGGGGCTGCGCGGTGCGGCCCCGTTTTGCCGGCGCGGCCGTCAGCGCGCGCCCGCGTAGATCCATTCGAGCAGGCTGTCGTGCGCGGCGCGCGCGGCTTCCGCGTGATCGTCGTTGATGAAGCTGACGACGACGTAGCTCTGGCCGTCCGCGCCCGCGACGTAGCCGGCGATCGCGCGCACGTCGCGCAGCGTGCCGGTCTTGATGTGCGCGTTGCCGAGCACGCCCGCGTTCGTGAGCCGGTTCTTCATCGTGCCGTCGATGCCGGCGATCGGCAGCGAATCGATGAACGCCTGCGCGACCGGGCTCGCGTTCGCGGCCTGCAGCAGCGCGGCGAGCGACTGCGCGCTCACGTGCTCGTCGCGCGACAGGCCCGAGCCGTTGTCGAGCACGAGCTCCGGCATCGCGATGCCGCTTTTCTGCAGGAACGCGCGGATCACGCGGCTCGACTGCTCGGGCGTCGCGGGCGGCTTGCCGCTTTCCGCGCCGATCGTCAGGAACAGGTTGCGCGCCATCACGTTGTTGCTGAACTTGTTGATGTCGTAGACGACGCTGCCGAGCACCGGGCTGTGGTGCACGGCGACGGGCCGCGCGGTCGCCGGCACCTTGCCCTCACTCACGGGGCCCGTGATGGTGCCGCCGTCCTGCTGCCACAGCGCGAGGAAGCCGCGCGCGAAGAACGTCGAGTGATCGAGGATCGCGAGGTTGGTCGTGCGCGCGCCGCAGCGCAGCGGATAGTCGCCCGCGAACGACGCGGTCAGCATGCCGTCGCCCGCCGTCAGCGTCGGGCGCGCCGCGGCCGACGCCGCGCCGCACGAGCCGTTGCCTTCATGGAGCTGGTTGTCGATCGACAGGTTCGCGAGCGGCGGCAGCACGTCGATCGCGACCTTGCCGTCGTCGCCCGGCGTCAGCGTGAACGAGACGGCCTTGAACGCGTACAGCAGCGGGTCGGGGCCGACGTTGTACGGCGCGCTCGCGTCCTCGTCGAACGCCGGCAGGTCGCGCGTCGACGCCGCGAAATAGGTCTTGTCGAGCACGAGCCCGCCGCTCACGCGCTTGATGCCGGCCTTGCGGATCTTGTCGACGAGGTCGATCAGCTCCTCGGGCACGAGCTTCGGATCGCCGCTGCCCTTGATGTACAGGTTGCCCTGCAGCGTGCCGTCCGGGTCGAGCGTGCCGTCCGCATAGGCGGACGTGCGCCAGCGGAAGTCGGGGCCGAGGATCGACAGGCCCGAGAAGGTCGTGACGAGCTTCATCGTCGATGCCGGCAGCATCGGGCGGCTCGCGTTCCACGCGACGAGCGGCTCCGGATCGCCGACCCGCTCGACGACGACGCTCATCGCCGACGCGGGCACCTTCGCGCGCTGCAGCGCGACCAGCACGGACGGCGGCAGGCCGGCCGCGCGCGCGGCGGCGGACACGACGGGGCGGCTTGTGCGGCTTCTTGCGGGCTTGCGCGGGCGGCGCGAACGACAGGGCGGTGCAGGCGGCGAGGACGGCGGCGGCGCGCAGGCAGAGGCGGGCGCGGGGCGCGAACCGGGCGGCGAGGACGGAAATCGGCATGGACGAATACGGGAAAGCGGGTGCGTGAGCGAGGCGCGCGCGGCGCCGAAGCGCACATTGTAGAGACAAGTTGGGTCGGATCCGATGAAACCGCCGCGGCGCGGTGCACGATGCCGCGCACGCAATCCGCGGCGCTACAATGCTCGGCATGATTCACTCGTCCCACGGATGCCGACCCAGATGCGGATATTGCTTGTCGAAGACGACCGGATGATCGCCGAGGGCGTGCGCAAGGCGCTGCGCTCGGACGGCTTCGCGGTCGACTGGGTGCAGGACGGCGACGCGGCGCTCACCGCGCTCGGCGGCGAGGCGTACGACCTGCTGCTGCTCGATCTGGGCCTGCCGAAGCGCGACGGCATCGACGTGCTGCGCACGCTGCGCGCGCGCGGGCTGGCGCTGCCGGTGCTGATCGTCACCGCGCGCGACGCGATCGCCGATCGCGTGAAGGGGCTCGACGCGGGCGCCGACGACTACCTGGTCAAGCCGTTCGATCTCGACGAGCTGGGCGCGCGGATGCGCGCGCTGATTCGCCGCCAGGCGGGGCGCAGCGAATCGCTGATCCGCCACGGCGCGCTGACGCTCGATCCCGCTTCGCACCAGGTGACGCTCGACGGCGCGCCCGTCGCGCTGTCGGCGCGCGAGTTCGCGCTGCTCGAGGCGCTGCTCGCGCGGCCGGGCGCGGTGCTGTCGAAGAGCCAGCTCGAGGAGAAGATGTACGGCTGGGGCGAGGAGATCGGCAGCAACACCGTCGAGGTCTACATCCACGCGCTGCGCAAGAAGCTCGGTTCGGACCTGATCCGCAACGTGCGCGGGCTCGGCTACATGGTCGTCAAGGAAAGCTGACGCGTGAGGTCGATCCGTCATCAATTGCTGATCTGGCTGCTGGCGATCGTCGTCGCCGGCGTGGGCATGGCCGGCTGGCTGATCTACCGGCAGGCGCTCGCGGAGGCGAACGAGCTGTTCGACTACCAGCTGCAGGAGATCGCCGCGGCGCTGCCGTCCGAGCCGTTCTCGCAGGTGTTCGGCTCGCGCACCAACGGCGACGAAGGCATCGTGATCCAGATCTGGAACCGCAACGGCGTGCTGATGTACTTCTCGCATCCGCGCGCGCCGATCGCGCCGCGCGCCGAGCTCGGCTTCTCGACCGAGCGCACCGACCGCGGCGAATGGCGCGTGTACGGCGCGATCGTCGGCGACAACGTCGTGCAGCTCGCGCAGCCGGTGTCGGTGCGCAACCGGCTCGCGGCGAACGTCGCGCTGCGCACGCTGTGGCCGCTGATCGTGCTGCTGCCGTTCCTCGGCGCGGCCGTGTGGATGATCGTCGGGCGCGGGCTCGCGCCGCTGCGCCGCGTGACGCGCGCGGTCGAGGCGCGCCGGCCGGAGGCGCTCGATCCGCTGCCCGATGCGCCGCTGCCGCTCGAGGTGCAGCCGCTCGTGCATGCGCTCAACGGGCTGCTCGCGCGGCTGTCGGCGGCGCTCGACACGCAGAAGGCGTTCGTGGCCGACGCCGCGCACGAGCTGCGCACGCCGCTCGCGGCGGTGCAGATCCAGGCGCAACTCGTCGGGCGCGCGAAGGACGACGCGTCGCGCCGCGAGGCGCTCGCCGACCTGCAGGACGGCGTCACGCGCGCGACGCGCCTCGCGGAACAGCTGCTCGCGCTCGCCCGCTCGGAACCGGACGGCGGGACGGTGCGCGAGGCGGTCGACCTGCAGGCGCTGCTCGCCGAATGCGCGGCCGCGCACGCGCCGCTCGCGCAGCGTCGCGGCATCGACCTGGGCTTCGAGGAGTCGCAGCCCGCGCGGGTCGTCGCCGACGTCGCCGCGCTGCGCGTGATGTTCGGCAACCTGCTCGACAACGCGGTCAAGTACACGCCCGACGGCGGCCGCATCGACGTGTCGCTGATGCGCGACGCGGCCGGCCGCGCATGCGTGCAGATCGGCGACAGCGGCCCGGGCATCCCGGCCGACGAGCGCGAGCGCGTGTTCGACCGCTTCTACCGCGACAGCTCCGCGCGGGCCCGCACCGACGTGTCGGGCAGCGGGCTCGGCCTCGCGATCGTCAAGCGCGTTGCGGCGCAGCAGGGCGCGACGGTGACGCTCGGCGACGCGGCGGCGGGCGGCCTGCTCGTCAGCGTCGTGTTTCACAACGCCGAGATGCCGGCCGAGGCGCCGCGCCAGTCCGAGCAGGTATGAAGGAGCGGGATTGGGCAGGATCGGCGCAGAAGGCCGTCCGCGCGCCTTCCGGTGGTGGTTTAAGCCCCGTTTAAGGCTGATTAAGCCTCCTTTAAGTCAGGGTCGTTACGCTGCGTCGTAACAAAAAGAGGAGGTCCTACGATGAATACCCGATTCCTTGCGCGCGGCGCCGTTGCCGTCGCGGTGGCGGCCGCGCTGTCCGCCGGCTACGTGGCGGGCACCCGGCGTGCCGATCCGCAGATCATCACGCCCGCGCAGGCGGCCGCGCTGATGCCGGCCGAAGCGGCCGCGAAGACCGGCATTCCCGATTTTTCCGGGCTCGTCGAGACCTACGGCCCGGCGGTCGTGAACATCAGCGCGAAGCACGTGGTGAAGCAGACCGCGCGACGCATGCAGCAGCCGCAGCTGCCGATCGACCCGAGCGACCCGTTCTACCAGTTCTTCAAGCACTTCTATGGCCAGATGCCCGGCATGGGCGGCGACGCGCAGCCGGACGACCAGCCGAGCGCGAGCCTCGGCTCCGGGTTCATCGTCAGCCCGGACGGCTATATCCTGACGAATGCGCACGTGATCGACGGCGCGAACGTCGTCACCGTGAAGCTGACCGACAAGCGCGAGTACAAGGCGAAGGTCGTCGGCGCGGACAAGCAGTCCGACGTCGCGGTGCTGAAGATCGACGCGGGCGGGCTGCCGATCGTGAAGATCGGCGATCCGGCGCAGAGCAAGGTCGGTCAGTGGGTGGTCGCGATCGGCTCGCCGTACGGCTTCGACAACACGGTGACCTCCGGCATCATCAGCGCGAAGTCGCGCGCGCTGCCCGACGAGAACTACACGCCGTTCATCCAGACCGACGTGCCGGTCAACCCCGGCAACTCGGGCGGCCCGCTGTTCAACCTGAAGGGCGAGGTGATCGGCATCAACTCGATGATCTATTCGCAGACGGGCGGCTTCCAGGGCCTGTCGTTCGCGATTCCGATCAACGAGGCGATCAAGGTGAAGGACGAGCTCGTGAAGACGGGCCACGTGAGCCGCGGCCGCCTCGGCGTCGCGGTGCAGGGGCTGAACCAGACGCTGGCCAGCTCGTTCGGGCTGCCGAAGCCGGACGGCGCGCTCGTCAGTTCGGTCGATCCGAGCGGCCCGGCCGCGAAGGCGGGCCTGCAGCCGGGCGACGTGATCCTGGCGGTCAACGGCATGCCGGTGGCCGATTCGACGACGCTGCCGTCGCAGATCGCGAGCTTCAAGCCCGGCTCGAAGGCCGACCTGCAGATCTGGCGCGACAAGGCGAAGAAGACGGTCAGCGTGACGCTCGGCTCGATGGCCGACACCAAGGTCGCATCGAACGACGGCGGTCCGGTCGAACAGGGCCGGCTCGGCGTCGCGGTGCGGCCGCTGTCGCCGCAGGAGCGCGGCGCGACGCGGCTGTCGCACGGGCTGCTGGTCCAGCAGGCGGGCGGCCCTGCCGCGAGCGCGGGCATCCAGCCCGGCGACGTGATCCTCGCGGTGAACGGCCGGCCGGTGACGAGCCCCGAACAGCTGCGCGACGCGGTGAAGGGCGCCGGCAACAGCCTCGCGCTGCTGATCCAGCGCGACAATGCGCAGATCTTCGTGCCGGTCGACCTGAGCTGACCGGCGGCGGCCGCCTCAGGCCGGCTCGACCGGTCTGGGCGGGCGTCGCCGGGCGTCCGGCGTCCCCGGCACCCGTGATGCAGTGTTCCGACCCGAAAGGAGAGTGCCATGCAACATCCACGCAGCATGTCCCGATTCGCGATCGCCGCGGCGCTGGCCGTTGGCGTCGCGGCCGGCGCCCGGCGCGTACGCGCAGTCGGACGGCTTGCCCGCCGCGCGCCACCAGGGCGACGTCACCTTCGTGTCCGGCGGCATCGGGCAGGACGAGTCGACGGCGTTCCAGCGCAACGAAGCCGCGTGGCCGCTCGCGCTGCGCTTCACGGGCGCGGGCGGCGAGTTCCTGGCCGACGTCCAGGTGCGGATTGCCGACGCGAACGGCGCTGAAGTGCTGAAGACCGACGCGCACGGGCCGTACATGCTCGTGAAGCTGCCGCCGGGCCGCTACACGGTGCAGGCGTCGTACCAGGGCAGCGACGAATCGCGCGCGGTCACGGTGGGCGCGAAGGGCGGCACGAAGGCGGCGTTCCAGTGGAGCGCGCAGTAGCGCGGCGGCCCCGTCGCGGGGCGCGCAATCGGACCGAGTTTCGCCGATAATGAAAGCCACGGCCGCGTGCCGTGGCTTTTTCGTTTCCTGCGCCCGGCCTCGATGCCGCGGCCGCCCGGAGGAACAACGATGTCCGATGCCGCCGACCCTCGTCTAGAAATCGTGCCGAATCGCCATCGCGTGCGCGTGATTCACCGCGGCATCACCTATGCCGATTCGCTCGGCGCGCTGACGGTGCGCGAAACCGGTGCGCCGGACACCCATTACCTGCCGCGCGGCGACGTCAACATGCATCGGCTGGTGAAGTCGAGCGTCACGACGGCCTGCCCGCTGCGCGGCCTGGCCGTGTATTTCGATTTGCAGACGGAAGACGGCGTGATCGAAAACGCCGCATGGAGTTACGAGGAACCGAAGTCGGCGGCGCTGGCGCTTGCGCGCTATGTCGCCTTCGATGCCGCGCGGGTCGACAGTCTCGTCGAGACGTCCTGAGCGGCAAGTGTTCATCGGGGAGGCATCATGGAACTGAACGACGCATTACGCGTGCCGCTTGCGCCGTCGGTCGTCCGGGACGCACTGGAGGACATCGCGCTGCTGCGCGCGAGTTTTGATCATTGTGAATCGTTCGTCGAGCTGACGCGCGGCGAGTACGCGCTGACGCTGACCGTGCCGCTCGGCCCGCTGCGGGCGCGCTACGACGTGCGTGCGCATTCGGCCAGCGAGCAGGACGACGCGCGGCGCGTGATCAGCTTCAAGGCGCGGGCCGACGGACTCGGTGCGCTGCGCGGGCAGGTCGAGCTCGCGCTGCTGCCGGGCGATGACGCAACCACGACGCAGATCGACTACGTGCTGTGGGCGACCGCGACCGGGCCGCTCGCCGAGCTGCCGACGCGGCAGATCGAGAACGCGCTGCACGAATGGGCCGACGACTTCTTCAGCGAGTTCTGCGCGGTGGTGCAGGCGAAGCATGGCCTCGTGCCGAACCGTGCGGCGTCGAGCGCGCCGCGTCGCCAGCATGTGTTCCTGCGGCCCGCGTCGCTGACGGCGACCGCGAAACGTCCGCCGCTGCAGCACCTCGGCGGCGCGCTGACCGGCCGGGCGGCCAGCGCGGTGCAACCGCGCGCATCGGGGCCGCTGCCCTTGTGGGCGTGGGCCGCGATCATCCTGTTCGTTGCGGTGCTGTTGTACGCGGCGCGCTGGATCAACGGCGCCTGAGCCGTTGCGTCGCAGGGAGCGTGGGCTGCGCGCCGGCAGCCCGGCGCTCAGGCCGCGCGATGACCGCGACTTTTCCCCTCCGTCATATGCACGTCCGCGCCGTTCAACGACGGCCGCTTCAAGACGGTGCTCGACGCCGCGGCGCGGCGCTACGACATCGTCATCGTCGATCCCGCGCCGATCCTCGCGCTGCACGATGCGGCGAGCATCGGCCGCCGCGGCACGACACTGCTGCTGTGGCTCGGTGTGCCGGGCTTCACCGTGCACGCAGGGCGGCTGACGATCGACGAACCTAACCCCGGCGAAACCGCGGCCGCAGCCGCGGCGCTTTTCGGCGGTCGGCCCTACCGCCGCCCGCCGGGCGCCGCGCCGCGAAATTCCCGCCGATAGGCCGATGGCGACGTGCCGAGCGCGCTCGCGAAATGCTGGCGCAGCGATACGCTCGACCCGTAGCCGGCCGCCTGCGCGATCGCGTCGATCGAT
Source organism: Burkholderia ubonensis (assembly GCF_001718695.1). NCBI lineage: Bacteria > Pseudomonadati > Pseudomonadota > Betaproteobacteria > Burkholderiales > Burkholderiaceae > Burkholderia > Burkholderia ubonensis. The sequence goes on from NZ_CP013420.1 coordinate 3,086,274, forward strand.
TGTCCGGTGGTTTCCAGCAGATGCTGCGCGCGCGCGAGCCGTTCGGCCTGCAGCCACGCGATCACGGTCGTGCCGGTCGCCTGGCGGAAGTGCCGGGTGAACGTGCGGCGGCTCATCAGCACGCGCGCCGCGAGCGAGTCGACGCCGTGCGGCGCGTCGAGATGCGCGCGCACCCAGTCGAGCAGGCCCGCGAGCCGCGCGTCGCGCGGGTGCGCGGCGACGGGCTGCGGCACGTATTGCGCCTGCCCGCCCTGGCGGTGCGGCGGAATCACGAGACGCCGCGCGATCCGGTTCGCCGCGTCGGCGCCGAAGCGGCGGCGCACCACGTGCAGGCAGCAGTCGAGCCCCGCGGCGGTGCCGGCCGACGTCATCAGGTTGCCGTCGTCGACGTACAGCACGTCGGGATCGAGCCGCACGCGCGGAAAGCGCCGCGCGAAGTCGTCCGCCCACGCCCAGTGCGTGGTCGCCGGGCGATCGTCGAGCAGGCCGGCTGCCGCGAGCACGTACGCGCCGAGGCACAGCCCGACCAGCAGCGCGCCGCGCTCGGCGGCGGCGCGCACCGCGTCGAGCAGCACCGCCGGCGGCGTCTCGTCCGGGTCGCGCCAGCTCGGCACGATGACGATCTGCGCGTCGTCGAGCGCATCGAGCCCGAGCGGGGCCGAGATCGTGAAGCCGCCGGTCGTCGCGAGCGGGCCCCGGTCCGCCGAGCACACGCGGAAGTCGAACGCGGGCGTGTCGGCCGCGTCGCGCTCCTTGCCGAACACGACGGACGGGACCGACAGGTGGAACGGGCTGATGCCGTCGAACGCGATCGCGGCGACGACGGTGGGAGAAGAGACGGCGGGGACGGCGGGCATGACGGGCTCCGGAATGCGGATGGCCCGATTCTATCGAAGAATGGCAATCGGGCCGCTGTCGGGGCCGGCGCCGCGGTTCGACAATGCGTCATCGCGCTGCCGACCGCGCCCGTTGCGGGGCGGGGCGGCGCGTCCGAACCAGGAGAACATCATGTCGAAGCCCGCTTCAAAGCCCACCGGCCGCCGCGCCCTCATCGTGATCGACGTCCAGAACGAATACGTGACGGGTGACCTGCCGATCGAATACCCGCCCGTCGACACGTCGCTCGCGAACATCGGCCGTGCGATCGATGCCGCGCACGCGGCCGGCGTGCCGGTGATCGTCGTCCAGCACGTCGCGCCGGCGGGCGCGCCGATCTTCGCGCCCGGCGGCGACGGCGTCGAACTGCATCCGGTGGTTGCGTCGCGGCCGTACGCGCACCGGATCGAGAAGTCGCTCGCGAGCGCGTTCGCGGGCACCGATCTCGCCGCGTGGCTCGACGCGCACGAAATCGACACGCTCGCGGTGGCCGGCTACATGACGCACAACTGCAATGCGTCGACCGTGTATCACGCGGCGCATGCGGGGCTGAACGTCGAGTATCTGGAGGATGCGACGGGCGCGGTGCCGTACGAGAACGCGGCCGGCGCGGCAAGCGCCGAGGAGATCCACCGCGCATATACGGTGGTGTTCCAGTCGAACTTCGCGGCGGTGATGTCGACCGACGCATGGATCGCCGGGCTGGCGGGCGGCGCGATGCCGGCGCGCGAGTCGGTGTCCGCGTCGAACCGGCGAGCCCGCGCGCGCCGCGCACAGGCCGCCTGACCGTGTCGCCGCGAGCGCCGGCGCGTCAGTCGTCCTTCAGCATCGCCGGGCTGTAGCGCAGCATGTCGAAGCAGCCGTCGACGAGCTTTTCCGCGTGCTGCTCCGCGTCGATCTCGTCGGGGAGCATCAGCATGTCGCGCACGAAGCCGCTGACGAGCGCGTGCAGCATCAGCGTCGCGCGCCACGTGTCGAGCCGTTCGGGCAGCAGCTTCAGTTGCACGGCCATCGCGAGATCGGCGTCGATCGCGTGCAGCGCGTCGCTCATGCCGGCGCGATTGCGCTGCAGCAGCGGCTCCAGGTCCGCCACGTACTCGCACTTCATGAACAGGATGCTGAACACCCGGCGCAGCTGCGAATCGCGCTGGACGCCGAGCAGGCACCAGATCAGGATCTTGCGGACCTTGTCGAGCGGATTGCTGCCGGGCGCGTCGGCCGGCAACTTCTTCAGCTCGTCGATCGGCAGCAGCACGCGATCGAACATCGCGTCGAACAGCTCGCTCTTGTTCGCGAAATGCCAGTAGATGGCGCCGCGCGTCACGCCGGCGTGGTGCGCGATGTCCGCGAGCGACGTGTGCGACACGCCCTTCTCGAAGAACACGTGTTCGGCGGCGTCGAGGATGCCGTTGCGCGTGGCAAGGGCTTCCTCCTTGGTGCGTCTGACCATATTCAGGCCTGGGGAGATCGATCGGTGGGCGAAACAATAAGGTTCGCATCCCTCGCCGTACCCGTGCAAACGGGCTATCCTAGCGACTCGTAACGTTTCGTAATACCAGCGGTCGCGGCGGCGCAGGGTCTTTTTACATACATTCGTGAATGTATATACAATACCACCCTACGATCGAATGGCCAAAGGGGCAATCAGTTAATATCCCACACTGCTGATTCCCGCCAAAGCACTACCGGCCCGCAGTTCGGGGCGTCTTCGTCGGCACAGTGGTTCCGTGCCGCTTGCTGTATCTAGCAGTCCAGTAATTCAGGTGTTCGATCAGCGCCGCAAGGCGCATCCGTGTTGCGTCCGGGCCGGGCGCGACACTCATTCCATTGGTTACACACAGAGGTCGCTCCATGCGCGTCGAACGGGTTCCATACCGCTTAATCACTGTCGCGACGGCCGCCGTTTTCCTGGCCGCGTGCGGGAAAAAAGAATCGGCACCGCCGCCGCAAACGCCGGAAGTCGGCGTCGTCACCGTCCAGCCGGAAACCGTGCCGGTCTTCACCGAACTGCCGGGCCGCACCAACGCGTTCCTGGTCGCGCAGGTGCGCGCGCGGGTCGACGGCATCGTGCTGCGCCGCGAATTCACCGAAGGCACCGACGTCAAGGCCGGCCAGCGCCTCTACAAGATCGACCCGGCGCCGTACATCGCGCAGCTGAACAGCGCGAAGGCGTCGCTCGCGAAGGCGCAGGCGAACCTCGCGACGCAGAACGCACTGGTCGCGCGCTACAAGGTGCTGGTCGGTGCGAACGCGATCAGCAAGCAGGACTACGACAACGCGGTCGCCGCGCAAGGGCAGGCGGCGGCGGACGTCGCGGCCGGCAAGGCAGCGGTGGACACCGCGCAGATCAACCTCGGCTATACGGACGTGGTGTCGCCGATCACCGGCCGCGTCGGCATCTCGCAGGTCACGCCGGGCGCGTACGTGCAGGCGAGCCAGGCGACGCTGATGTCGACGGTGCAGCAGCTCGATCCGGTGTACGTGGACCTGACGCAGTCGAGCCTCGACGGGCTGAAGCTGCGCCAGGACGTGCAGAGCGGGCGGATCAAGACGAGCGGCCCGGGGGCGGCGAAGGTGTCGCTGATCCTGGAGGACGGCAAGACGTACTCGGAGCCGGGCAAGCTGCAGTTCTCGGACGTGACGGTGGACCAGGCGACGGGCTCGGTGACGATCCGCGCGATCTTCCCGAACCCGAACAGGGTGCTGCTGCCGGGGATGTTCGTGCGCGCGCGCATCGAGGAAGGCGTGAACGAGCACGCGTTCCTGGTGCCGCAGATCGGCGTCACGCATGACCAGAAGGGGCAGGCGGTCGCGCTGGTGGTGGGTGCGGACAACAAGGTCGCGCCGCGTCCGCTGACGACGACGGGCATGCAGGGGCAGAACTGGATCGTCGAAGGCGGCCTGCAGGCGGGCGACCGGGTGATCGTGCAGGGCATCGACAAGGTGCGTCCGGGCGCGACCGTGAAGACGGTCGCCGCGCAGCTGCCGGCAGCCGATGCCGCATCGGGTGCAGCCGCATCCGCCGCGCCGGCCGCCGCCGGTTCCGGTGCCGCAGCCGCGTCGGGCGCCGCCCCGGCGAGCGCTGCCGCTGCGTCGAGCGCGCACTAACAGGGAGCCTGTTTCATGGCAAAGTTTTTTATCGATCGCCCGATCTTTGCATGGGTGATCGCCATCATCCTGATGCTGGCCGGGGTCGCGGCGATCTTCACGCTGCCGATCGCGCAGTATCCGACGATCGCGCCGCCATCGATCCAGATCACCGCGAACTACCCGGGCGCTTCCGCGAAGACGGTGGAAGACACGGTGACGCAGGTGATCGAGCAGCAGATGAGCGGTCTCGACAACTTCCTGTACATGTCGTCGACGAGTGACGACTCGGGCAACGCGACGATCACGCTGACGTTCGCGCCGGGCACCAACGCCGACATCGCGCAGGTGCAGGTGCAGAACAAGCTGTCGCTCGCGACGCCGATCCTGCCGCAGGTCGTGCAGCAGCTCGGCCTGTCGGTGACGAAGTCGAGCAGCAGCTTCCTGCTGGTGCTCGCGTTCAACTCCGAAGACGGCAGCATGAACCGCTACGACCTCGCGAACTACGTCGCGTCGCACGTGAAGGACCCGATCAGCCGGCTCAACGGCGTCGGCACCGTCACGCTGTTCGGCTCGCAGTACGCGATGCGGATCTGGCTCGATCCGACCCGCCTGACGAACTACGGCCTCACGCCGGTCGACGTGACGAGCGCGATCAGCGCGCAGAACGTGCAGGTCGCGGGCGGCCAGCTCGGCGGCACGCCGGCGAAGCCGGGCACCGTGCTGCAGGCGACGATCACCGAGGCGACGCTGCTGCGCACGCCCGAGCAGTTCGGCAACATCCTGCTGAAGGTCAACCCGGACGGCTCGCAGGTGCGCCTGAAGGATGTCGGGCACGTCGCGCTCGGCGCGGAAAACTACAACTTCGACACCAAGTACAACGGCAAGCCGAGCGCGGCGCTGGGCATCCAGCTCGCGACCAACGCGAACGCGCTCGCGACCGCGAAGGCGGTGCGCCAGCAGGTGGACACGCTGTCGAAGTACTTCCCGCACGGCCTGTCGGTGTCGTATCCGTACGACACGACGCCGTTCGTGAAGCTGTCGATCGAGGAAGTGGTCAAGACGCTGCTCGAAGGCATCGTGCTGGTGTTCCTCGTGATGTACCTGTTCCTGCAGAACCTGCGGGCGACGATCATCCCGACGATCGCGGTGCCGGTGGTGCTGCTCGGCACGTTCGCGATCATGTCGGTGGTGGGCTTCTCGATCAACACGCTGTCGATGTTCGGCCTCGTGCTCGCGATCGGTCTCCTGGTCGACGATGCGATCGTGGTGGTGGAGAACGTCGAGCGGGTGATGGCCGAAGAGGGCCTGTCGCCGAAGGAGGCGACCAGGAAGGCGATGGGCCAGATCACCGGCGCGCTGGTCGGCGTCGCGCTCGTGCTGTCGGCGGTGTTCGTGCCGGTGGCGTTCTCGGGCGGCTCGGTCGGCGCGATCTATCGTCAGTTCTCACTGACGATCGTGTCGGCGATGGTGCTGTCGGTGCTCGTCGCGCTGATCCTGACGCCGGCGCTGTGCGCGACGATCCTCAAGCCGATCCCGCAGGGTCACCACGAAGAGAAGAAGGGCTTCTTCGGCTGGTTCAACCGCACGTTCAACCAGAGCCGCGACAAGTACCACGTCGGCGTGCACCACGTGATCAAGCGCTCGGGCCGCTGGCTCGTCATCTACCTGGCCGTGCTCGTCGCGGTCGGCCTGCTGTTCGCACGCCTGCCGAAGTCGTTCCTGCCGGATGAGGACCAGGGCTACATGTTCGTGATCGTGCAGACGCCGTCCGGCTCGACGCAGGAAACCACCGCGAAGACGCTCGCGAACATTTCCGACTACCTGCTGAACGACGAGAAGGAAATCGTCGATTCCGCGTTCACGGTCAACGGCTTCAGCTTCGCGGGCCGCGGCCAGAACTCGGGTCTCGTGTTCGTCAGGCTGAAGGATTACTCGCAGCGTCAGCACGCGAACCAGAAGGTGCAGGCGCTGATCGGCCGGATGTTCGGGCGTTATTCGAAGTACAAGGACGCGCTGGTGATTCCGTTCAACCCGCCGTCGATTCCGGAACTCGGCACCGCCGCCGGCTTCGACTTCGAGCTGACGGACAACGCGGGCGTCGGCCACGACGCGCTGATGGCCGCGCGCAACCAGCTGCTGATGATGGCTTCGAAGGATCCGACGCTGCAGGGCGTGCGTCCGAACGGCCTGAACGATACGCCGCAGTACAAGGTGAACATCGACCGCGAGAAGGCGAACGCGCTCGGCGTCACCGCGCAGGCGATCGACCAGACGTTCTCGATCGCATGGGCGTCGCAGTACGTGAACAACTTCCTCGACACCGACGGCCGGATCAAGAAGGTCTACGTGCAGTCCGATGCGCCGTTCCGGACGACGCCGGACGACCTGAACGTCTGGTACGTGCGCAACGGCTCGGGCGGGATGGTGCCGTTCAGCGCGTTCGCGACCGGCCACTGGACCTACGGTTCGCCGAAGCTCGAGCGCTACAACGGCATCTCGGCGATGGAAATCCAGGGCCAGGCCGCACCGGGCAAGTCGACCGGCCAGGCGATGGCGGCGATGGAAGCGCTCGCGAAGAAGCTGCCGGAAGGCGTCGGCTATTCGTGGACGGGGCTGTCGTTCCAGGAAATCCAGTCGGGCTCGCAGGCGCCGATCCTCTATGCGATCTCGATCCTCGTCGTGTTCCTGTGTCTCGCGGCGCTGTATGAAAGCTGGTCGATCCCGTTCTCGGTGATCATGGTCGTGCCGCTCGGCGTGATCGGCGCGCTGCTCGCGGCGACGCTGCGCGGCCTCGAGAACGACGTGTTCTTCCAGGTCGGCCTGCTGACCACGGTGGGCCTGTCCGCGAAGAACGCGATCCTGATCGTCGAGTTCGCGCGCGAGCTGCAGGTAACGGAGAAGATGGGGCCGATCGAGGCCGCGCTGGAAGCGGCGCGCCTGCGGCTGCGCCCGATCCTGATGACGTCGCTCGCGTTCATTCTCGGCGTGATGCCGCTCGCGATCAGCAACGGCGCGGGCTCGGCGAGCCAGCACGCGATCGGCACCGGCGTGATCGGCGGGATGATCACCGCGACGTTCCTCGCGATCTTCATGATCCCGATGTTCTTCGTGAAGATCCGCGCGATCTTCAGCGGCGAGAAGGAAGACGCCGACGAGGCGCTGCGTCTTGCGCAGGATCACATGCACCAGGCGGAGAAGGGCGACCACGGCGACGACGAGAAGAAGGGACAGTGATGATGCAAAAACACGCTTTGACTGCAATCGCGGTCGCGCTCTTCGCCACGGGCTGCACGATGGCGCCGCATTACACGCGGCCCGATGCGCCCGTCGCGCAGGCGTTCCCGTCCGGCGGCGTCTACGCGACGCAGCCGGCCGCTGCGGCCGGCGCGCGCAGCGCGAACGGCCAGGCGGCGACCGACATCGGCTGGCGCGAATTCTTCGTCGATCCGCGCCTGCAGCGGCTGATCGAGATCGCGCTGACGAACAACCGCGACCTGCGAGTCGCGGTGCTGAACATCGCGGCGGCGCGCGCGCAGTACCAGATCACGCGCGCGGGGCTGTTCCCGACCCTCGACGGCACCGGCTCCGGCAACATCCAGCGCTATCCCGCGGGCGTGTCGACGACGCGCCAGCCGCTCATCACGCGCACCTACAGCGTCGGGCTTTCCGCGTCGTGGGAGCTCGACCTGTTCGGCCGGCTCCAGAGCCTGAAGGACCAGGCGCTCGCGAAATACCTCGCGACCGCGCAGGCCCGCAAGGCGTCGGAGATCGCGCTGGTCGCGCAGGTCGCGGACCAGTACCTGACGGTGCTGTCGACCGACGACCTGCTGAAGGTGACGGAAAACACGCTGAAATCCGCACAGGCGTCGTACGACCTGACGAAGCTGAAGTTCGACAACGGCACCGGCTCGGAGCTCGACCTGCGCCAGGCGCAGACGATCGTCGAGACGGCGCTCGCGAACCAGCAGGCGCAGGCGCGTGCGCGCGCGCAGGCGGTGAACGCGCTGGTGCTGCTGATCGGCGAGCCGCTGCCGGACGACCTGCCGCCGGGCCTGCCGCTCGACGCGCAGAACTTCCTGACCGACATCCCGGCCGGGCTGCCGTCGGACCTGCTGACGCGCCGTCCGGACATCATGGAAGCCGAGCAGAGCCTGCTCGCGGCGAACGCGAACATCGGCGCGGCGCGCGCGGCGTTCTTCCCGCGCATCTCGCTGACGGGCGCGTTCGGCACCGCGAGCCCGACGCTCGGCGGGCTGTTCAAGGCCGGCACGGCGGCGTGGTCGTTCGCGCCGCAGATCACGATGCCGATCTTCGAGGGCGGCGCGAACCTCGCGAACCTCGATCTCGCGAACGTGCAGAAGCGCATCGAGATCGCGAACTACGAGAAGGCGATCCAGTCGGCGTTCCGCGAGGTGTCGGACGGGCTGGCCGCACGCGGCACGTACGACCAGCAGATCGCCGCGCTGCAGCGCAACGAGCACGCGCAGCAGCGTCGCTACGACCTGTCGGACTTGCGTTACAAGAACGGTGTCGACAGCTATCTGTCGGTGCTGACCGCGCAGACGGATCTATATTCCGCGCAGCAGTCGCTGATCAGCGCGCGCCTCGCGCGCTGGACCAACCTCGTCGATCTGTATCGTGCGCTGGGCGGCGGCTGGATCCAGCGGGCCGGCGAGACGCCGCGCGCGCCGGACGTGACGGAAGGCTACGACAAGGCGGCCGCGCCGGCGCCGGCATCCGCCGCGGCGACGAACGGGTAGGCGCGCCGGCGTACGGGGGCAACGCTCCCGTACGCCGTTATACGCGTATGCGACAACGCCACGGACGGAGGTCCGTGGCGTTTCTTTTTGCGCGACCGCTCGGCGTGGCGATGTCGCGCGCAAGCCGGCGATCGCGCGTATCGCGGCCGCCGTCGCGTGCATGTGCTCGTAGGTCCCAAAAGCAGAACGCCACGGCAAGCCGTGGCGTTCTGCGCTTCCGGTACGTTGCCGGCCGGAGCCGGTCAGTGATGCACGTCGGCCGGGCGTCCGTCGAAGTCGTGGCCGGCGCGGCGAATCTCGCAGCGCGCGTCCTTCTCGCCCTTCACGCCGTTGAACACGATGTTCAGGATGACTGCGGAAACCGACGCGAGCAGGATGCCGCTGTGCAGGATCGGCGCGAGCGCGCCCGGCAGCTTCGAGAAGAAGTGCGGCGACACGACCGGCACGAGGCCGAGGCCGATGCTGACCGCGACGATGAACAGGTTGTGGTGGTTCTCCACGAAGTCGACCTTCGACAGCACCTTCACGCCGTTCGCGGCGACCATCCCGAACATCACGATCCCCGCGCCGCCGAGCACGAACGGCGGCACCGACGCGACCACCTGCGCCATCTTCGGGAACAGGCCGAGCAGCACGAGGATCACGCCGCCCGTCGCGCACACGAAGCGGCTCTTCACGCCCGTCACGCCGATCAGGCCGACGTTCTGCGAGAACGACGTATGCGGGAACGAGTTGAAGATGCCGCCGATCAGCGTGCCGAGGCCGTCGACGCGCAGGCCGCGCACGAGGCGATCCTGGTCGACCGGACGATCGACCATGTCGCCGACCGCGAGGAACATCCCGGTCGATTCGATGAACGTGACGAACATCACCGTGACCATCGTCGCGATCGACAGCGGGTCGAAGTGCGGCCAGCCGAAGTGGAACGGCATCACGAAGCCGACCCACGGCGCGATCGACACGCCGTCGGTGTTCACGCGGCCGAGCGCGAACGCGATCGCGAAGCCCGCGACGATGCCGAGCAGCACCGAGATGTTCGCGATGAAGCCGCGGCCGTACTTGTTGATCAGCAGGATCAGCGTGAGCACGAGCAGCGACAGGCCGAGGTAGACGGGGCTGCCGTATTCCGGATTGCCGACGCCGCCTGCGGCCCAGTTGATGCCGACTTCCATCAGCGACAGGCCGATCACCGAGATCACCGTGCCGACGACGACGGGCGGAAAGAACCGCAGCAGCTTGCCGATCGTCGGCGCGAGCACGATGCCGATGACGCCGGCCGCGATCGTCGAGCCGAAGATGTCGAGGATGCCGAGGCCGGGGTTCGTGCCGATCGCGATCATCGGGCCGACCGCCGCGAACGTGCACCCCATGATCACGGGCAGGCGGATGCCGAAGAGCCACAGGCCCAGCGTCTGGATCAGCGTCGCGATGCCGCACGAAAACAGATCGGCGCTGATCAGGAACGCGATCTGGTCTTTCGGCAGCTTGAGCGCGCCGCCGACGATCAACGGCACGGCGACCGCGCCGGCGTACATGACGAGAACGTGCTGCAGGCCGAGCGTTACGAGCTTGCCGGTCGGCAACACTTCATCGCACGGATGGACCGTGTTCGATTGCATCTGTCTCACTCCATGATCTTGTATTCGGGGTGGTACGAAGTTATGCGGAACGGCCATGCGCAACAAGAGCACTGGGTTCTATTCCGTTCTTTGCTGGTTCGATATGCCGATTCGGCATGAAGCGGGGCGTCGCGCATCGGGAATCTGCCGCAGGAGTGAGGTTTCCCGGTTTTATAGCCGTCCAAAATAATGCGGACTCCCATGTCAAATATGGGGTGCTTTATGGTGTGTATCGCGGTTCAGGAATAGTGGTCATTTCAGGGTGTGAAAAAATGCACCGGGTTAACCCGCGAACGGGTGTTTTAAAGCACGTGGCGAGTTCGATCGCATTCGCAATTCACGATCGCGAAAAAATGGGGCGCATATTGCGATCCCGCTATCATCGAAGCCTGTCCATTCAAATCGTCGCTTCGTCATGCGCTTGCTCGGAATCGATCTCGGCACCGGCTCGGTGAAACTCGTCACGCTCGACCCGGACGGCGTCGAACGCGCGGTCGCGAGCGAACCTTATGCGCTGTCGTCACCGCAGCCCGGCTGGGCGGAAATCGCGCCGCAGGCGTGGTGGGATGCGCTCGTGCGCGCGGCCGCGCGGCTGCCCGCCGACGAAAGGGCGCAGGTCGCCGCGATCGGTTTTTCGGGGCAGATGCACGGCGTCGTGCTGGTCGATGCGGCCGGCCGCGCGATGCGGCCCGCGCTGCTGTGGCCCGATACGCGCGCCGCGCGCCTCGCCGGCGCGGCGGACTGGCCGGACGCGCCGAACCCGGTCGCGCCGGGGATGGCGGGCCCGCTGCTGCGCTGGATGGCCGCAAGCGAGCCGGCGGCGCTGCGCGCCGCGCGCTGGGCCGTGCAGCCGAAGGACTGGCTGCGCATCGCGCTCGGCGGCGACGTCGCGGCCGATCCGAGCGATGCGTGCGCGACCGCGCTCGCGACGCCCGACGGCGCATGGGATGCCGCGCGGCTCGACGCGCTCGGCCTGCCGCGCGCGCTGTTTGCGCCGGTGCGCGCGTCGACGGCGCCGTGCGGCGTGCTCGCCGCGCAGGCGGCCGCGGCGCTCGGCTTGCCGGCCGGCGTGCCGCTCGCGACCGGCGCGGCCGACACCGCGTGCGCGGCGCTGGGCAGCGGCCTCGTCGCCGACGGCGACGCACTGCTGACGACCGGCAGCGGCGGGCAGATCGTCGTGCTCGCGGACCGGCTGCCCGCCGCGCGACGCGGGCTGCATCGCTATCGCGCGGCCGCGGGCGGCGGGTACTACACGATGGCGGCGATGCAGAACGTCGGGCTCGCGCTCGAAGCGGTGCGCGGCTGGCTCGGCTACGCGAGCTGGCCGGCCGCCTACGACGACGCGTTCGCGCAGCCGGCGTCCGAGCGGCTCTCCTTCCTGCCGTACCTGAGCGGCGAGCGCTCGCCGTGGATGAATCCGGACGCGCGCGGCGGCTGGCTCGGCCTCGGGCTCGGCGATACGCGCGGCGCGATGATGAGGGCGGCGTTCGAAGGCGTCGCGTTCGCGCTGCGCGCGGGGCTCGACGCCATTCGTGCGGAAGGTGCGGAGGGCCGTGCGGTCGCGTCGCTGCGCCTGGCCGGCGGCGGCTCCGTCGATCCGCGCTGGCGCCAGCTGCTGGCCGACGCGCTCGGCGCGTCGCTCGACGCGCTCGACTGCCCGAACGCCGCGACGCGCGGCGCCGCGCTGCTGGCCGGCGTGGCGATCGGCCACTGGCGCGAGGACGCATTGCGCGCGCTCGCGCCCGCCGCGTCGCCGGTGGCGGCGCCGTGCGGCGACCGCGCGCTCGCGACGCGGCACGCGCGCTTCGTCGACCTGTATGCGCGAACCGACACGTGGTTCACGAGCGGCGTTTAAACTCGCGCACATGCCGGCGCGAGCCGGCGCATGCTGGCGATGACGTGTCGTGGCAAGCGGGCGGCCGATTCACGCGTGCGGCAGTCGGCGCAATCGAGGATCATGGCGGCCACGATGGGGTTGCGGGGACGGTTGCCGGGGCGGTGGCGGGGCGGTCTCGTTGCGGTTGGAGTTGCAGTCGACGCCGCCCCGCGCGCACGCCACCGCGCACGAAGCCCGCCGACGGCTTCAACCGATGAACGCGGGCGAATCGATTGGCCCGGTCACGCAGTATTGAACGGAAGGGAATCCCATGCTCGAACTCGTTTCGTCACACGCGTGCCACGGCGGCGAGCAGCGCTTCTATCGCCATGACTCGACGGCGATCGGGCTGCCGATGAAGTTCTCGGTGTATCTGCCGCCGCAGGCCGCGCACGGCCGCGTGCCGGCGCTGTTCTATCTCGCGGGGCTCACCTGCACCGAGGAGACGTTTGCGATCAAGGCCGGTGCGCAGCAATACGCGGCGCAGCACGGCCTCGCGCTCGTCGCGCCCGACACGAGCCCGCGCGGCGCGGGCGTGCCGGGCGAGACCGACGCGTGGGACTTCGGCGTCGGCGCGGGCTTCTATGTCGATGCGACCGAATCGCCGTGGTCGACGCATTACCGGATGTATTCATACGTCGTCGACGAGCTGCGCGAGACGGTGAGCGCCGAGTTGCCGATCGACGGCGCGCGGCTCGGCATCTTCGGTCACTCGATGGGCGGGCACGGCGCGCTCGTGCTTGCGCTGCGCAATCCGGACGTGTATCGCTCGGTGTCGGCGTTCGCGCCGATCGCCGCGCCGTCGCGCTGCCCGTGGGGCGAGAAGGCATTCTCGGGCTACCTGGGCGCGGATCGCGAAGCGTGGAAGCGCTACGACGCGAGCGAGCTCGTCGCGCGCGCGGACGCGCGGAAGTTTACGGACGGCATCCTCGTCGATCAGGGGCTCGCCGACCAGTTCCTCGCGAACCAGCTGAATCCCGACGTGTTCGAAGCGGCGTGCGCGGCGGCCGCGCAGCCGCTGACGCTGCGTCGGCATGCGGGCTACGACCACGGGTATTACTTCATCTCGACGTTCATCGCCGATCACATTGCGCATCACGCGCGGGTGCTCGCGCGCTGACCGTGTGACCTGCTTCGCGCGGGTCGCGCAATCAAAAACGCCGGCGTGCCTTCGAAGGCACGCCGGCGTTTTTCATGATGCGTGCAGTCACGCCGCCGCATGCGTCACGCGTGCCGCCGCAACAGGCTCGCCCCATACACCATCGCCGACAGCGCCGTAATCCAGAAGCTCGTCGGCCAGTCGGTGTAATACGCGAGCACGATGCCCAGCCACGCCTCGGACAGCGCGAACAGCGCGGCGAGCGCGACGCCCGTCGACAACCGCGTCGACACGTTCTGCGCGGCGGCGGCCGGGCCGACCAGCAGCGTGAACACGAGCAGCACGCCGACGATCTGCGTCGCCGCGGCGACCGCGAGCGCGCACACCGCGAGGAACAGCACCGACACCGCGCGCAGCGACACGCCCTTCGCTTCGGCGAGTTCGGGCTGCAGCGATGCGAACAGCAGCGGCCGCGCGATCAGCGCGAGCGCGGCGAGGCTCACCGCGCCGATGCCCGCGAGCACCGCGAGCGTGTCGTGGCTGACCGCGAGCACGTTGCCGAACAGCAGCGCCGTCACCTGCGTCGCGAACGACGTATAGAAATGCAGGAACAGCAGGCCGAAGCCGAGCGCGCCCGACAGGATCACGCCGATCGCGACGTCGCGCCCCGCGAGCCGCTCGCCGAGCGCGCCCATGCCGACGCCGGCCGCGAGCGTGAAGCCGACCATCCCCCAGATCGGCGAGATGCCGAGCAGCACCGCGCCCGTCGCGCCGGTGAAGCCGACGTGCGACAGCGCGTGGCCGGCGAAGGTCTGCCCGCGCAGCACCAGGAAGTAGCCGACGATGCCCGCGAGCACCGCGACGATTCCCGACGCCGCGAAGGCGTTGATCATGAAGTCGTATTCAAACATCGTGTGATTGCCCGCTCGCGTGAGGGTGCGCGTGTCCGTGGTGGGAATGGCCGTGGCCGCCGTGCGCATGGCCGTCGTCGTCGCCTCTTCGTGCTCGTGGTCGTGCTTCTCGACTTCCACGTCGCCGGACATCACGAAGATCTTGCCGTTCACGCGCATCACGTCGATCGGCGATCCGTACAGCCGCGACAGCACGGGCTTCGTGATCACCTCGTCGACGGTGCCGAGCGCCGCGACGCCGTTGCCGAGATACAGCACGCGGTCGAGCGCGTTGAGGAGCGGGTTCAGTTCGTGCGCGGAGAACAGCACCGTGATGCCGAGCTCGCGCTGCACGCGGCGCACGAGTTCGACGACGCCGCGCTGGTGGTTCGGGTCGAGGCTGATCAGCGGCTCGTCGAGCAGCAGCAGCTTCGGGCTGCCGAGCAGGCACTGCGCGAGCAGCAGGCGCTGCCGCTCGCCGCCGGACAGCTCCGACAGCGGCCGGCGCGCGAGCGTGCTGCCGCCGACCAGGTCGAGCACGCGGTCGACGCCGCGCCGCGTCGCGGCGCTCGCATGCGGCAGCCCCCAGCGGTGCCCGTCGGCCGCCATCGCGACGAAATCGTAGCCGCGCATCCGGCGGCTCGCGAGACCGCTCCTGATCTGCGGCATGTAGCCGATCGACGGGTTGCCGCGCGCGACCGGCTCGCCGCCGACGCGGAGCGCGCCGGGCCGCGACCGGCACGAGGCCGAGCACCGCGCGCATCAGCGTCGTCTTGCCGGCGCCGTTCGGCCCGAGCACGCCGACGAATTCGCCAGGCTTGATCGAGAAGCTGACGTCGCGCAGGATCGTGCGGCCGCCCAGTTCGAGCGTGACGCGATCGAGTTCGAGTGCGTGAGGGTTCCGGGTCATTTCTTGGCGGTGGAAAGGGCCTTGCCGAGCGCATCGAGCTGGCCGGCCATCCATTGCTGGAAGGTCTTGCCGGCCGGCTGCGTCTCGGTGACGCTGACGGTCGGCACGCCGCCGTCGCGCGCGATCTTCAGCATCCGCTTCGTCACCGGCTCCTCGGCCTGGCTGTTGTAGATGAGCACGCGCACCTGCCGCTTGCGCAGGTCGCTCTCGAACGCGGCGACGTCCTGCGCGCTCGCCTCGGTGTTGTTCATCGCCGCGAGCTGGAAGCGCTGGTTGCGCATGTCGAGGCCGATCGCGTCGGACATGTAGCCGAACACGGGCTCGGTGGCCGTCACCGGCACGCCCTTGTACTGCGCGCGCAGCGCGGCGACCTTGTCGTCGACGGGCTTCAGCGACGCGACGAACTTCTGCAGGTTCGCGTCGTAGTCGGCCTTGTGCGCCGGGTCCGCGCGGCCGAGCTCGGCCGCGATCGCGCGCGCGGCGGCCGGCATCGTCGCCGGGTCGTACCACAGGTGCGGGTTGTCGCCGGCCTTCTTGCCGACGAGATCGGCGACGACGATCGTCGCGCGCTTCGCCTGCTTCGACGCCGCGAGCAGCTTGCCCATCCACGGGTCGTAGTCGGCGCCGTTGTAGATCACGAGCTGCGCCTGCTGCAGCGCGCGCGCGGTCTTCGGGCTCGCCTCGAACAGGTGCGGGTCCTGCTCGGGATTGCTGAGGATGCTCGTCACCGCGACGTGGCGGCCGCCGATCTGCGACGCGACGTCGCCGTAGAAATTCTCGGCGGCGACCACGTTGACGGCCGCGGCCTGCGCGAGCGCGGGCACGGCGAGGGACAGCGCGGCGGCGGCCACACCGAGCAGACGGACAAGCGACCGGGCGCGCCGCGGCGCGCGCTTCAGGGCAATGAACATGGAACTCCTCGTAGGAAGGGGCGGCGCTGCACGCCGCCCGATGCGGGATCAGCGTGACGCGGGCTTGCCCTTGCAGTGTCCGCACAGGCCGCTCAGCTCGACGACCTGGTGATGAACCTCGAAACCGTGCGCGGGCGGGCTCGCGGACAGCTGCTTCGCGAGGTCGCCGCCCGGAATCTCGGTGGTGTCGCCGCACGATTCGCAGATCAGGAACTGGCCTTCGTGCGGCACGCCGATCTCGCAGCACGCGAAGAACGCGTTCTTCGATTCGATCCGGTGGATGAAGCCGTGCTCGACGAGGAAATCCAGCGCGCGATACACGGTTGTGGGCGGCACCCGGCCGCGCTGCGGCTCGAGCTCGGCGAGCAGGTCGTACGCGCCGATGGGGCGCTGCGCGGCGAGCACGCGCTCGTAGACCTGCCGGCGCAGCGGCGTCCACGCGAGCCCGTGGTCAGCGGCGAACGCGTCGGCGCGGGACAGGCGGGCGTCGATGGGCGTTGAGGTAGCCATGGCAGCAAGCAGGCAAGGTGACGGAGTACCGCGATGATATAACGTATCTCGCCGGTTTGCACCGCTCTTGCGGCGTCGCCGATGCGCGCCGCCGCACGCGCCCCGCCTCAGCCGCGCTGCACCGAACCCGCGCGCCTTTGCCGGACGGGCATGGACGGCCGCCGCCGCGCATCGGCGTGCCGCAGCGCATCATCGAAAGCCGCCGCGTCGCCTTGACAGCGCGAATCGCGTATCCGATCATTCGACCACAAACAGAGCAATTGATCGGCTGGCGAGCGTTCGCTCACCTCGCGGCCTTCATGCAGCAGAACGAAACGGAGACAGCCAGTGAGATTGCAGGACAAGGTCGCGATCCTGACCGGTGCCGCGAGCGGCATCGGCGAAGCGGTCGCGCAACGCTATCTGGAGGAGGGCGCGCGCTGCGTGCTCGTCGACGTGAAACCGGCCGGCGGGTCGCTCGCGCGGCTCATCGAGGCGAGCCCGGGCCGCGCGGTTGCCGTGGCCGCGGACGTCACCCGCCGCGACGACATCGCGCGCATCGTCGCTACCGCGGTCGAGCGGTTCGGCGGCGTCGACATCCTGTTCAACAATGCGGCGCTGTTCGACATGCGCCCGCTCCTCGACGAATCGTGGGACGTGTTCGACCGCCTGTTCGCGGTCAACGTGAAGGGATTGTTCTTCCTGATGCAGGCCGTCGCGCAGCGGATGGTCGAGCAGGGGCGCGGCGGCAAGATCATCAACATGTCGTCGCAGGCCGGGCGGCGCGGCGAGGCGCTCGTATCACACTATTGCGCGACCAAGGCGGCGGTGATCAGCTATACGCAGTCGGCCGCGCTCGCGCTCGCGCCGCACCGGATCAACGTGAACGGGATCGCGCCGGGCGTCGTCGACACGCCGATGTGGGAGCAGGTCGATGCGCTCTTCGCGCGCTACGAGAACCGGCCGCTCGGCGAGAAGAAGCGGCTCGTCGGCGAGGCGGTGCCGCTCGGCCGGATGGGCCTGCCCGCCGACCTGACGGGCGCCGCGCTGTTCCTTGCGTCGGCCGATGCGGACTACATCACCGCGCAGACGCTGAACGTCGACGGCGGTAACTGGATGAGCTGACGCGGGATGAGCCGACGCGGCCCGACCTGCGCGCGGCGGCCTGACCGGCCGGTTGCGCGCCGTTTCATCGACATCGACAACACACAACACAGAAGACACTGGAGACATGCCATGCAACGAAAGACGCTTGCCGCCCGCGTGCTCGCCGGCGCGGCGCTCGCGACGGCCGCCGGCGCCGCGCTCGCGGGAACGCTGACGATCGCGACGCTGAACAACCCCGACATGATCGAGCTGAAGAAGCTCGCGCCGGCGTTCGAGAAGGCCAATCCCGACATCAGGCTGAACTGGGTGATCCTCGAGGAAAACGTGCTGCGCCAGCGCGCGACGACCGACATCACGACCGGCAGCGGCCAGTTCGACGTGGTGATGATCGGCACCTACGAGACGCCGCAGTGGGGCAAGCGCGGCTGGCTCGCACCGGTGGCCGGCCTGCCGGCCGACTACGACCTGAACGACGTCGTGAAGACCGCGCGCGACAGCCTGTCGTACAACGGCCAGCTCTACGCGCTGCCGTTCTACGTCGAGAGCTCGATGACGTTCTACCGCAAGGACCTGTTCGCGGCGAAGGGCCTCAAGATGCCCGACCAGCCGACCTACGACCAGATCGCCGGGTTCGCGGACAAGCTGACCGACAAGTCGAAGGGCATCTACGGCATCTGCCTGCGCGGCAAGGCCGGCTGGGGCGAGAACATGGCGTACCTGTCGACGGTCGTGAACACGTTCGGCGGCCGCTGGTTCGACGACAAGTGGAATGCGCAGCTCGCGTCGCCGGAGTGGAAGAAGGCCGTCAATTTCTACGTGAACCTGCTGAAGAAGAACGGCCCGCCGGGCGCGAGCTCGAACGGCTTCAACGAGAACCTGACGCTGACCGCGTCCGGCAAGTGCGCGATGTGGATCGACGCGACCGTCGCGGCGGGGATTCTGTACAACAAGCAGCAGTCGCAGGTCGCGGACAAGATCGGCTATGCGGCGGCGCCGGTCGCGGCGACGCCGAAGGGTTCGCACTGGCTGTGGGCGTGGGCGCTCGCGATCCCGAAGACGTCGAAGCAGCAGGACGCCGCGAAGAAGTTCATCGCGTGGGCGACGTCGAAGCAGTACGTGGAGCTGGTCGCGAAGGACGAAGGGTGGGCGTCGGTGCCGCCGGGCACGCGCACGTCGACGTATCAGCGCGCCGAATACAAGGCCGCCGCGCCGTTCTCCGACTTCGTGCTGAAGGCGATCGAGACGGCCGACCCGAACGATCCGTCCGCGCAGAAGGTGCCGTACACGGGCGTGCAGTACGTCGGCATTCCCGAGTTCCAGTCATTCGGCACCGTGGTCGGGCAGAGCATCGCGGGTGCGGTGGCCGGGCAGCTGACGGTCGACCAGGCGCTCGCGGCCGGGCAGGCCGCGGCCGACCGCGCGGTGCGCCAGGCCGGCTACCAGAAGTAGCACGGAGAAGTCACGCGGCGCGCCGTGCGTCTGCGCACGCACGGCCGTCGTGAAGCGGCAAGGCGGGCGAGCGCTGCGCGCCCGCGTTTCAATCGGAGGTGGTCCCGATCATGCGTCACTTACGTCTTCCCTTGACCCACGCGCACCCGCTCGACGCCGCGCCGCGGCCGCCCGCGCCGGACCGGCCGCGGCGCGGCGCGAACTGGCTCGTGTCGCCGTCCGTCGCGGTGCTGGTGCTGTGGATGTCGATCCCGCTCGCGATGACGGTCTGGTACTCGTTCTCGCGCTACAACCTGCTCAATCCGGACGTGAAGGGCTTCGCCGGATTCGACAACTACCGTTTCCTCGCGACCGATCCGGCGTTCCTGCCGGCGATCTGGCACACGCTCGTGCTGATCGGCGCGGTGCTCGCGATCACCGTGGTCGGCGGCGTGCTGATGGCGGTGCTGTTCGACCGCAAGTTCTACGGGCAGGGCGTCGCGCGGCTGTTCGCGATCGCGCCGTTCTTCGTGATGCCGACGGTGTCCGCGCTGATCTGGAAGAACATGATCCTGCATCCGGTGTACGGGCTCGTCGCGAACGCGATGCGCGCACTCGGCATGACGCCGGTCGACTGGTTCGCCGACTATCCGCTGACCGCGGTGATCATCATCGTCGCGTGGCAGTGGCTGCCGTTCGCATTCCTGATCCTGTTCACCGCGATCCAGTCGCTCGACCAGGAGCAGAAGGAGGCGGCGCGCATCGACGGCGCCGGGCCGGTCGCGATGTTCTTCTACATCACGCTGCCGCACCTGAAGCGCGCGATCGCGGTGGTCGTGATGATGGAGACGATCTTCCTGCTGTCGATCTTCGCGGAGATCTACACGACGACGGGCGGCGGCCCCGGCAACGCGACGACCAACCTGTCGTACCTGATCTATGCGCTCGGCCTGCAGCAGTTCGACGTCGGCCTCGCGTCCGCGGGCGGGATCATCGCCGTCGTGGTCGCGAACGTCGTGTCGTTCTTCCTCGTGCGGATGCTCGCACGCAACCTGAAAGGGGAGTACGAACAATGAGCGACCTGACTTTCGATGCCGGCCGCCGCGTGTCCACCGTATCCGCCGCGCTCGGCCGGGGCCGGGCGCGCCGCGCGGCGCCGGGCCTGCTGGCGTGGCTGATCGCGCTCGCGCTGTTCTTCCCGATCTTCTGGATGGCGCTCACCGCGTTCAAGACCGAGCAGCAGGCGTATGCGTCGACGCTGTTCTTCATCCCGACGCTCGACAGCTTCCGCGAGGTGTTCGCGCGCAGCGACTACTTCTCGTTCGCGTGGAATTCGGTGCTGATCTCGGCCGGCGTGACGGCGATCTGCCTGCTGTTCGCGGTGCCGGCCGCCTATGCGATGGCGTTCTTCCCGAACCGCCGCACGCAGAAGGTGCTGCTGTGGATGCTGTCGACGAAGATGATGCCGTCGGTCGGCGTGCTCGTGCCGATCTACCTGCTGTGGAAGAACGCGGGCCTGCTCGACAGCGTGTCGGGGCTCGTGATCGTCTACACGCTGATCAACCTGCCGATCGCGGTGTGGATGACCTTCACCTACTTCAACGAGATCCCGAAGGACATCCTCGAGGCGGGGCGCATCGACGGCGCGTCGACGTGGCAGGAGATCGTCTACCTGCTGCTGCCGATGGCGCTGCCGGGGCTCGCGTCGACCGCGCTGCTGCTCGTGATCCTGTCGTGGAACGAGGCGTTCTGGAGCATCAACCTGTCGAGCTCGAACGCGGCGCCGCTGACGGTGTTCATCGCGTCGTACTCGAGCCCGGAGGGGCTGTTCTGGGCGAAGCTGTCCGCAGCGTCCCTGCTCGCGGTCGCGCCGATCCTGATCGTCGGCTGGCTGTCGCAGAAGCAGCTCGTGCGCGGGCTCACGTTCGGGGCGGTCAAATGAACGGAACGCGCAACGAAGGCGCGCTGATCTGCGATTGCGACGGCGTGCTGATCGACAGCGAAGCGGTGGCCGCCGACATGCTGGTGCGCGAGCTCGAAGCGCGCTGGCCCGGCGTCGACGCGCGGCCGGCGGTGATGCCGCTGCTCGGGCTGCGGATCGAGCGCGTGCTCGCCGGCGCGAGCGATGCGCTCGGCCGCACGCTGGGCGACGCGGACGTCGGCGCGATCCGGCGCGCGGTCGAAGCCGCGGCGGTGAACGCGCCGGCCGTCGACGGCATCGCGGCTGCCCTCGACGCGATCACGCTGCCGATCGCGTGCGCGAGCAACAGCTACCGCGCGTACGTCGAGGCCGCGCTCGCGCGCACGGGCCTCGAGCGCTTCTTCGGCGAGCGGCTGTTCTGCGCGGACGCCGTCGCGCGCCCGAAGCCCGCGCCCGACGTGTATCTCGCGGCCGCGCATGCGCTCGGCGTCGCGCCCGCGCAATGCCTCGTCGTCGAGGACAGCGCGACCGGCATCACCGCGGCGGCCGCGGCCGGCATGACCGTGCTCGGCTTCGTCGGCGCGGGGCACGCGTCGCCCGCGCAGGTCGATGCGCTGCGCGGCATCGGCGCGCGCCACGTATTCGACGACATGCACGAGCTGCCCGGCTACGTCGCACGCTGGCAGGCGACGGGCGCGGTGCTGCCGCATTGAGCAACGCGCCGCCCGCGGGCGGCGCATCAGGAATCGAACCTTCGAACCTCGAACGGAGACAAATCATGGCAAGCGTGCTCCTGCGCAACATCGCGAAGCGCTACGAAGACAACGAAGTGCTGCGCAACGTGAACCTCGACATCGCCGACGGCGAGTTCGTCGTGTTCGTCGGGCCGAGCGGCTGCGGCAAATCCACGCTGATGCGGATGATCGCGGGGCTCGAGGACATCTCGAGCGGCGACCTGCTGATCGACGGCGCGAAGGTCAACGACGTGCCGAGCGCGAGGCGCGGGATCGCGATGGTGTTCCAGTCGTATGCGCTGTATCCGCACATGACGCTGTACGACAACATGGCGTTCGGCCTGAAGCTCGCCGGCGCGAAGAAGCCCGAGATCGACCAGGCGGTGAAGCAGGCCGCGAAGATCCTGCACATCGACCACCTGCTCGACCGCAAGCCGAAGCAGTTGTCGGGCGGCCAGCGGCAGCGCGTCGCGATCGGCCGCGCGATCACGAGGAAGCCCAAGGTGTTCCTGTTCGACGAGCCGCTGTCGAACCTCGACGCGGCGCTGCGCGTGAAGATGAGGCTCGAGTTCGCGCGGCTGCACGACGAGCTGAAGACGACGATGATCTACGTGACGCACGACCAGGTCGAGGCGATGACGCTCGCGGACAAGATCGTCGTGCTGTCGGCCGGCAGCGTGCAGCAGGTCGGCACGCCGAACGCGCTCTACCACGCGCCCGCGAACCAGTTCGTCGCGGGCTTCATCGGCTCGCCGAAGATGAACTTCCTGCGCGGCACCGTCGAAGCGGTCGATGCGCTCGGCGTGCTGGTGCGCTTCGACAGCGGCGAGACGCAGCGCGTGTCGGTCGACGCGGCCGGGCTGCAGCGCGGCGCGGCGGTGACGGTCGGCATCCGGCCCGAGCACCTGAAGGTCGGGGCAGGGGCCGACGGCGTCGCCGCGCGGACGATGGCCGTCGAATCGCTCGGCGACGCCGCGTACCTGTACGCGGAATCGGCGGTCGCGCCGGACGGGCTGATCGCGCGGATTCCGCCGCTCGACACGTATCGCACCGGCGAGGCGCTGCGCGTGCAGGCGGATGCGGACCACTGCCATCTGTTCGACGGCGAGGGGCGCGCGTTCCGGCGCCTGAGCCCGCACGCGCAGGCCGCATGACGGCGCCGCGGCGTCAGGACGCCTGAGCGCCCAGCGCCGCCCGCGCGCAGGTCTCGTCGGTGACGAGCCCCGACAGCCAGCCGCCGCGCAGCGCGGCGATCACCGCGTCGCGCTTCTTCGGCCCGCCCGCGAACGCGATCGTCGGGCGCTTCGGCGGCGTGTCGAGCGGCACGCTCGTCACGCGCGCGCTCGTCGACGCGGTGATCCGGCGGCCCTGCGCGTCGATCGGCACGCCGAGCAGTTCGGCAACCGCGCCGAGCGCGATCATCTCGTCGCGCTCCTGCTCGGTGATGAAGCCGTCCTCGTAAAGCGGGCAGTGCGTGCCGATGTTGCCGATGCCGACCAGCGCGACGTCGGCTTCGCCCGACAGCGCCTCGACGATCCGGTACAGCCGGTGATTGCACCACTGCGCGCGTTCGGCGCCGCTGTCCGCGAACAGCGGCGCGGGCAGCAGGAAGTGCTTGCCGCCCGTCTTCTCGGAGATGTCCTGCGCGACGTCGTAGCGGTTCGACGAGCCGTCGGCGGCGATTGCGCCGACCATCGACACGAGCCGGTGCTGCGGCCGGTCGATCTGCGCGATCTGCGCGACCGCGGCCTTCAGCGTGCGGCCGCTGCTGACCGCGATCACCATCGGCCGCGTCTCGTTCAGGTAGCGCTCCATCACCTGCGCGCCGGCGACCGCGAGCTTGCGGTCGATCGCCTCGGGCGCGTCGTCGTCGACCGGCACGACTTCGCACATCGACAGGCCGTAGCGTTTCGACAGTTGCGTGCCGAGATCGAGACAGTCGGCGAGCTGGTGGTCGACGCGCACGCGGATCAGGTTCTTCTCGACCGCGAACGCGACGAGGCGCTGCGCGACCGGGCGCGACACCTGGAGCTTCTCGGCGATTTCGTTCTGCGTGTCGCCCGCGACGTAGTAGAGCCACGCGGCGCGGGTGGCGAGATCGAGTTTTTCGGAGGACTTGGGCACGATAGCGATTGAATTCGGATCCTGGCGGGCCGGCCGGCGGCGCATGGGTACGCACTGTACCGCACTCGCCGCCGCGGCCGGCCCGCGTGTCGGTCAGTCAGGCGAGCCGTGCGCGCGACGGCTCGTAGAGCGGGCGCACGTGCCGGTACAGCGCGCGGAACGCGGCGAGGCGCTCGCGCAGCGCCGCATGGCGCGCGGCGTCGGGCGCGTATTCGGCGCGCACCGGCGGCTTGCCCAGCACCGCGTGCGGATCGCCGCCGACCGCGAGCCAGCCGAGCCGCGCCGCGCCGAGCGCGGCACCCGTCTCGCCGCCGCCGTGCTGGCGGGTGCGCACGTTCAGCGCATCGGCGATCAGCTGCGCCCAGTACGCGCTGCGCGCGCCGCCGCCGATCAGCGACAGCGCGTCGGCCTCGACGCCGGCCGCATGCAGCGCGTCGAAGCCGTCGGCGAGGCCGAGCGTCACGCCTTCGAGCACCGCATAGCCGAGATGCGCGCGTTCGGTCGCATGGGTCATCCCGAAGAACACGCCCTGCGCGTACGGATCGTTGTGCGGCGTGCGCTCGCCCGACAGGTAGGGCAGGAACAGCGGCGCGGTGGCGAGCGCGCCGGCGTCGAGCGCCTCGACTTCCGCGAGCAGCGTCGGCTCGTCGGTGCCGGTCAGCTTGCAGACCCAGCGCAGGCAGCTCGCCGCCGACAGCACGACGCTCATCAGCTGCCAGCGGTCGGGAATCGCGTGGCAGAACGCGTGTACCGCGGACGCCGGGTTCGGCATGAAGCGGTCGCCGACGACGCTCAGCACGCCCGACGTGCCGAGCGACACGAAGCCGTCGCCCGCGTGGATCGCGCCGATGCCGAGCGCGCTCGTCGCGTTGTCGCCGCCGCCGCCCGCGACGACGACCGCTTCCGACAGCCCGAGCTCGCGCGCGACGTCGGCGCGCAGGGTGCCCGACGGCGCGTTGCCTTCGACGATCCACGGCATCTGCGCGCGCGTCATCCCGCATGCGGCGAGCAGCGCGTCGGACCAGTCGCGGCGCGCGACGTCGAGCCACAGCGTGCCCGCGGCGTCGGACGGATCGGACACCTTCGCGCCCGTCAGCATGAACCGCAGGTAGTCCTTCGGCATCAGCACGCAGGCCGTCGCCGCGAACAGGCCGGGTTCGTGCTTCGCGACCCACAGCAGCTTCGGCGCGGTGAAGCCAGGCATCGCGAGATTGCCGGTGAGCGCATGCAGGTCCGGCGCGCGTTCGGTGAGCAGCGCGCATTCGTCGGCGCTGCGCATGTCGTTCCACAGGATCGCGGGACGCAGCACGCGATCGGCGCGGTCGAGCAGCACCGCGCCGTGCATCTGGCCCGACAGCCCGATGCCGCGCACCTGCGCGAACGCGTGCGGGTGACGCTCGCGCAGCGCGGCGAGCGCGGCGCGCGTGCCGCGCCACCAGTCGTCCGGATGCTGTTCGGCCCAGCGCGGGCGCGGCCGCGACACGGTGAACGGCGCGCCCGCGGTGCCGACGACCGTGCCGTCCGGGGCGAGCAGCAGCACCTTCACTTCCGAGGTGCCGAGGTCGATGCCGAGATACATGTGCGATCCGTTCCGTCAGGGAGGAGCCGCTACTTTAGCCGCGCGGGCGCGGGCGTGCCAATGCCGGCAGACCCGACGCGCGGCCGGGCGCCGGCGCACTCAGCGCTGCGCGAGCCACGCATCGACGCGCGCGAGGCCGGCGCGCACCGCGTCGACGAGCACGGCGTTGCCGGCGAGCGCCCCCCACAGCTGGCGCTGCGCGCACAGCGCGGCGACCGGGTCGCCGGCCGCCACGATCGCGCGCGCGGCGCCTTCGTCCATCACGCCGTCCTGGTATTCATACGGCAGCGCGCCGCGGGCCCAGCGCTCGAGGAAGCGCAGGAACAGCGCGGGCAGCACCGCGGTCGCGACCGGCGCCGCGCCGCGCGCGATGCATTCGGCGAGCGTCGGCGCGATGAAGCCGGGCAGCTTCGAGAAGCCGTCCGCGGCGACGCGCTGGTTGGTGTCGAGCACGTACGGGTTGCCGAAGCGCTCGAGCACGACGTCCCGATAGCGCGCGAGATC
Organism: Burkholderia ubonensis; assembly: GCF_001718695.1. Classification (NCBI taxonomy): domain Bacteria; kingdom Pseudomonadati; phylum Pseudomonadota; class Betaproteobacteria; order Burkholderiales; family Burkholderiaceae; genus Burkholderia; species Burkholderia ubonensis. The sequence continues at coordinate 3,112,191 of NZ_CP013420.1, forward strand.
GAGCGGGCTCGGAGTGAGGCACGGGATCACGTCCTGCGTCGCGTAGTCGTGCGCGAAGCGGCGGATCGCCGCGTCGTGCGTGCCTTCGTGGATGTACGTATGGCCCGCCAGCGTGCCGGCCCAGGCAATGCAGCTGTGCGTCGCGTTGAGCAGGCGGATCTTCGCTTCCTCGTACGGATGCACGTCGTCGACGAGTTCGGCGCCCGCCCGCTCCCATTGCGGCCGGCCGGCCGCGAAGCGATCCTCGATCACCCACTGGATGAACGATTCGCCCATCACCGGGCACGCGTCGTCGACGCCGGTTGCCGCGCGCACGCGCTCGCGCACGTCGGCGGTCGGGCGCGGCGTGATCCGGTCGACCATCGCGCTTGGGGCTGCGACGTGCGCATCGAACCAGTCGAGCAGGTCGCGCGCGCCGCGCCGTTCGAGGAATTCGCGCATCCCCGCGCGAAAGCGTGCGCCGTTGCTGCGCAGGTTGTCGCAGCTCTGCAGCGTGAGCGGGCCCGCGCCGCGCTTCATCCGCTCGGCGAGCAGCGCGGCGAGCGCGCCATACAGCGTCGTGCGCGCGCCCTGCAGGTCGGCCGCGAGATCGGGGTTCGCAAGGTCGAGCCGGTTGTGCTCGTCGAGGTAGTAGCCGCCTTCGGTGACGGTGAACGACACGATCCGGCATGCGGGGTCCGCGCCGGCGTCGATCAGCGCGGCGAGATCGATCGACCACGGCAGCACGCGCGTGATCGCGCGGATCGTCTCGTACGCGCGCTCGCCTTGCGGCGTGACCGTCTCGAGCGTGTACGCGCCGTGCTGCGCGGCAAGCGCATCCATGGTCGCGCGCATGTCGTCGCGGATGTTGCCGACGACCAGCGACCATCGCTCGGCGGCCGGCACGGCCGCGTTCACGCGATGCAGGTACCACGCCTGGTGCGCGCGGTGGAACGATCCGGCGCCGATGTGCAGCAGCACGGGCGGGTGCTCGGAAGGCGATGCGGTCATCCGGTGTCTCCTGTCGCGATCGGATGCCGGCCTGGCAGGGAAGCCGGCGATCCGCGCTGTCGAATACGATCATTTGCTCTACGTGTGAGCGAATGATCGTATTCAGGCGAGCGAAAGTCAAGGCGTGCGCGCGGCTTTTCGATGGTGCGCTGCGGCGGGGTGGGGCGGGGAAGCGGGCGGCGAATCAGGCGGCGAATCAGGCGGCGAATCAGACCGGCGCGGCGGCGCAGATAGCGGCAGCGTGCCGAAGCGGCTGCACCGGCGCGCCACGGTGGCGGAGGAACGCGTCGAGCGTCGTCTGACCGCCCGCGCCGGCCTTGCCGCGCGCATATGATGCGGCCCGCTCGTCGTCACGACGCGCGGGCCGCGTGAGCCGCGCGTGCGCTACAGCGTCGTGCGCACGTGCCAGAGCTCGGGGAACAGCACGACGTCGAGCATCTTGCGCAGATAGGGCGCGCCGCTCGTGCCGCCCGTGCCCTGCTTGAAGCCGATGATGCGCTCGACGGTCGTCACGTGCCGGAAACGCCACTGGCGGAACGCGTCCTCGAGATCGACCAGCTCCTCGGCCATCTCGTACAGCTCCCAGTGCTGCTGCGGATGCCGGTACACCTCGAGCCACGCGGCCTCGACCGTTTCGTCGTGCTGCGTCGGCTGGGTCCAGTCGCGCGCGAGCCGCGACGGCGCGATGGGGAAGCCGCGCCGCGCGAGCAGGCGCACGACCTCGTCGTAGAACGACGGCGCCTCGAGCGTCGCGCGCACCTGTTCGAGGATGTCCGGCCGATGCGCATGCGGCTGCAGCATCTGCGGGTTCTTGTTGCCGAGCATGAATTCGAGCTGGCGGTACTGGTACGACTGGAAGCCCGACGACTGGCCGAGATACGGCCGCATCGCCGAATACTCGGACGGCGTCATCGTCGCGAGCACGTTCCACGCCTGCACGAGCTGCTCGAAAATGCGCGACACGCGCGCGAGCATCTTGAACGCGGGCGGCAGCGCGTCGCGATGCACCGCGTCGAGCGCCGCGCGCAGCTCGAACAGCGCGAGCTTCATCCACAGCTCGCTCGTCTGATGCTGGATGATGAACAGCATCTCGTTGTGATCGGGCGACAGCGGATGCTGCGCGTCGAGGATCTGGTTCAGCGACAGGTAGTCGCCGTAGCTCATCGACTTCGAGAAATCGAGCTGCGCGTTGTGCCAGCCGGCTTGCTCGCCGGCTTCGCCCGGCACGTGCGGCGCTTCGTGCGCCGGGTGTACAGGGGCTGGGGTACGTGCGCCCGAGAACGGGCAGCCCGCCGGCGCGTCGCTGCCGGACGGTTGCATATGACCAGAATTCACGACTTCCATCTCCAGATTTGAATGTGTATCGCTGGGGGCGCCTAGCTGGGGGCGCCTAGCTGGGCCGCTTGGCCCGCGGCAGCAGGTCAGGTCACCGCGCCGCGCGTGGCGAACTCGGGCGCTTTCCATGCGCCGGTGTCGAGGATGTCGCGCAGCGTCTCGACGGCGTCCCACACGTCGGCGAAGCGCGTATAGAGCGGCGTGAAGCCGAAGCGCAGCACGTGCGGCTCGCGATAGTCGCCGATCACGCCGCGCGCGATCAGCGCCTGCATCACCTCGTAGCCGTGCGGATGCTCGAAGCTCGCCTGCGAGCCGCGCTGGTGATGGCTGCGCGGCGTGACGAGCTTCAGCGAATGACCCTCGCAGCGCGCCTCGACGAGCGCGACGAACGCGTCGGTCAGCGCGAGCGACTTGCGGCGGATCGCGTGCATGTCGGTCTGCAGGAACACGTCGAGCCCGCATTCGACCATCGACATCGACACGATCGGCTGCGTGCCGCACAGGAAGCGCGCGATGCCGGGATCGGGCGCGAACCCGGGCTGCATCGCGAACGGCGCGCGGTGGCCCCACCAGCCGGACAGCGGCTGCGAGAAATGCGCGTGATGGCGCTTCGGCACCCACACGAACGCGGGCGAGCCGGGGCCGCCGTTCAGGTACTTGTACGTGCAGCCGACCGCGCCGTCCGCGCGCGCGCCGTTCAGGTCGACCGGCACCGCGCCCGCCGAATGCGCGAGATCCCACAGCATCAGCGCGCCCGCGTCGTGCACGAGCTGCGTGACGGCCGGCATGTCGTGCATGTAGCCGGTGCGATAGTTCACGTGCGTGATCATCGCGACCGCGGTGTCGTCGCCGAGCGCGTCGGGCAGGTCGGCCGGATCGTCGATCAGGCGCAGCTCGTAGCCGCCGCCGAGCTGCGCGATCAGCCCCTGCGCGATGTACAGGTCGGTCGGGAAGTTCGAGCGCTCCGACACGATCACGCGGCGCTCGGGCGCGCGCTCGGCCTGATGGCGCAGCATCGCGGACAGCAGCTTGAACAGGTTGATCGAGATCGTATCGGTGACGACGGTCTCGTCCGGTGCGCCGCCGATCAGCGTCGCGAGCTTGTCGCCGAGGCGGCGCGGCAGCGCGAACCAGCCGGCGGTGTTCCAGCTGCGGATCAGGCCGTCGCCCCATTCGGCGCCGATCACCTGCTGCGCGCGGGCGGCCGACGCGCGCGGCTGCGCGCCGAGCGAGTTGCCGTCGAGGTAAATCACGCCGTCGGGCAGCGCGAACTGGCCGCGCAGCGGGGCGAGCGGGTCGTCGCGGTCGAGCGCGAGCGCATCTTCACGGGTCTTGATCATGATGGGTCGGGGTTGGTGGTCGAGGGTTCAGGCGGCGCGGCCGGGCAGCGCGCGCAGCACGGCGCGCACGGGGCTCGCGTCGAGCGTCGCGAGCTTGAGCGGCAGCGCGATCAGTTCATAGTCGCCGGCCGGCACGGCGTCGAGCACGATGCCTTCCAGGATCGCCATCCGGTGCGCGCGAATGCGGCGATGCGCGTCCATCGTCTTCGATTCCTGCGGATCGAGCGACGGCGTGTCGATGCCGATCAGCTTCACGCCGCGCTCGGCGAGCAGGTCGATGGTGTCGGGCGCGACCGCGCAGAAATCCGGGTCCCATTGCGCGGCGGGCGCATGCGCATAGGTGCGCAGCAGCACGCGCGGCGGTACGCCGTCGAGCGCGGCCGCGACGTCGTCCGGCATGACGACGGGGGATGCGCCGATGCAGTGGATCACGCGGCACCGGCCGAGGTAGGCGTCGAGCGGCACCGCGCCGATCGGCGCGCCGTCGGCGTCATAGTGGAGCGGCGCGTCGGTGTGCGCGCCGGTATGCGGCGACAGCGTCAGGCGCGCGACGTTGACGGGCGAGCCCGCCTCCATCCGCCAGACGCGTTCGACGGTGACCGGCGTGTCGCCCGGCCACACGGGGGTGGCGGGGTCGACCGGCGGCGAGATGTCCCAGAGGGTGTCCATGGCATGGCGAAGCAGCGAAATGATGCTTCGCATGATAGGCGGACGCTCGCAAAAAGTGCTTGCGAAATAACCATGGACAAACCGCCAGATTGGCAGATAATTCGAAGCAGAGAGGAAACGGAGACCAAAAATGCACGCGATCACGCTCGACGCCACCGACTGCCGGATTCTCGCGGTCCTGCAGGAGGAAGGCAGAATCAGCAACCTCGATCTTGCCGAACGGATTTCCTTGTCGCCATCGGCCTGCCTGCGGCGCATGCGCCTGCTGGAGGACCAGGGCGTGATCGAGCATTACCGCGCGTGCCTGAGCCGGGAGAAGCTCGGCTTCGAGCTGGAGGCGTTCGTGCAGGTGTCGATGCGCAACGAGCAGACGCAGTGGCACGAACGATTCGCCGAGGAACTGCGCGAATGGCCGGAGGTGGTCGGCGCGTTCGTCGTGACGGGCGAGAGCCACTACCTGCTGCGGGTGCTCGCGCACAACCTCAAGCACTATTCGGATTTCGTGCTGAACCGGCTGTACAAGGCGCCGGGCGTGATGGACATCCGTTCCAACATCGTGCTGCAGACGCTGAAGGACGAGGCGGGCGCGCCGGTCGTGCTGGCGCGCACCGGGGCGATCAAAGCTGTGTGAGGCCGTGGAAGCCGCCGCCGTGGAACACGAGCGGCGCGGTGGCGCCGGCATCCGGATGCACGCCGCAGCGCTCGACCTCGCCGACGAAGATCACGTGGTCGCCTTCGTCGTAGCGGCTGCGGTTGTGGCACTCGAACCACGCGATCGCGCCGTCGAGCACGGGCATCCCCGAGTTGCCGGCCGCGTGCGCGATGCCCTCGAAGCGGTCGCCCTTGTAGGTCGAGAAGCGCTTGCACAGGTCGAGCTGCGATGCCGCGAGCACGTTGACGACGTAGTGGCTGTTGCTGCGGAACACCGGCATCGACGCCGACTTGTGCGCGAGGCTCCACAGCACGAGCGGCGGGTCGAGCGACACCGAGTTGAACGAGCTCGCGGTGATGCCGATCAGCTGCCCGGACGGCGCGCGCGTCGTGATCACGGTCACGCCGGTCGCAAACTGGCCGAGCGCCTGCCGGAACGCGGCGGCGTCGAAATTCGGCGGCGTTGCGCGGCTCATCGGGCGGCCATCCGGAACGGGGCGCGCGCACACGGCGCGCGGCGGGTGAAGCGGGCGAAGGGCGACAAGGCGGTCAGTCTGGAAATGGGACGCATGGCGCGATTTTAGCGGAATCGACCGTGGCGGGACGCTGCGCCCCGCGCATCCGGTCGGTATGGTGGCGCAACGAACTTGCCGGCGAAGGATGGCGCGACGCGCGGCGGCCGGTGGTGCAAGCCCGTCATCGGCGTGAGCGGGCTTCAGCCCGCCGCGCCGAGCCCGAGCGACAGCGCGCCGATCAGGATCAGGCTCGACGCCCACAGCGCATCGAGGTTGAACCAGCTCCGTGACACGAACTTCAGCCCGAGGTAGCGATAGACGAGCCACGCGAGCAGTCCGCCGGCGGCGAGCATCGCGGTGGCGTGCGCGGTTGCGACGACGAGCGCCATCCCGAGGTTCGCATTCACGAGCGCCGTCGCCGCCCGATGCCCCGGGTCCATGTCGATCCCGCAGAGCCCGAGATAGATCGGCACCAGCATCAGCCCCGCGCCGTGCGCGATCGCCACCGCGAACGACCAGAGCCCGAGCCGCGACGGCGGAATGCGCGCGAGGATCCGCGGGTGGCGCGGCCGCAGCAGCAGGAAGGCCCCGCAGGCGATCACGAGCACGCTCGCGCCGATCCGGATCGGCGCCTGCCACGCGACGAGCGCGGCGAGCGCCGCGAACGGCAGCATCATCGCGAACACCGACAGCGCGTGCCCGAGCGCGAGATAGCCGAGCGCCGCGACCAGCGCGCGGCTGCTGCGCGCCATCAGTCCGTTCGACACGGCCAGCGGCCATCCCATCGCGGGATTGAACCCGTGATAGAGGCCGCTTGCCAGCACCGCGGACCAGAGACCGACCTGGGCCGTGACGTGGCCGCTCAAGATCGGACCGACGGATAGCAAAACGAATCGGTCGAGCAGTCGCCGCCTTCGAGCCGGATCTGGTGCGCGCGGTAGCCGTCCGGAAACGCCACCCAGTAGTCGTCGGCGAGCGTCAGGCCGCCGTCGGGGCCGGCGTGCGCCATCACCTGCGCGCCGGGCACGCCGTCGGGGTAGAACTGGTCGTCCCACGTCGAATAGAGCGAGTTGGTCCAGTAGACCCGCTTGCCGTCGCGGCTGATCTCGACCATCTGCGGGCCGCCCGCGAACGTCTTGCCGTTCGGATGCGGCGTGCGCCGCACGATGCCGCCGATATGCACCGATCCCGCGAGCTTCGGCTTGCGCGGGTCGGTGACGTCGTACTGGCGCATCTCGCCGGTGCCCCAGCAGGACACGTAGAGGAAGCGGTCGTCGAGCGACAGGTCGATGTCGGTCACGAGCGGCGGCACCGCGCCGAACGGTTTCAGCAGCGGCGGCAGCTGGTCCGCGGGCGCGGGCTCGGCCGGGATCGTCGCGGTTTTCTCGATGTGGAACCGGCCGTCTTCGCGCCACCAGGTCCAGATCGAGCCTTCGAGGTTCGTCGTGTCGATCACGACGCCGACGAAGCCGTATTCGCGCACGGGATCGTGCGCGGGCCGCACTTCCAGCGCCATCTGGTGCTGCGCGCCGAGGTCGATGGTCTGCACGTTGCGCCGCGCGCGCAGATCCCAGAAATGCAGCCGGTGCCCGTACCGGTTCGCCAGCAGTTCCTCGGGGACGATGCCGTTCTCGAATTGCGGCGGCAGCGCCCATTCGCTCGACACCATGTAGTCGCGCGGCAGGTTCCACCAGAAGTCGTAATGCTTGTCCTGCGTGCCCCGGTCGATTTCCCAGCGGCCGACGACGTCGAAGGTCTCGCAGTCCATGATGAAGATGCCCGGCTGTCCGTCCATGCCGTCCTTGCCGGCGCCGCCCAGCGTGCTGACGTAGATCCCCTCGGGGCCGCAATGGACCGTGTGCGGCCGCGAGTAGCCGGTCTTGCTGAACACTTCGTCGGGTTCGATGATCTTGTGGATGCGCGCCTGGGTCGGGTGCGGATGCGTGTCCACGACGTAGATGCGCGACGAGCGCAGGCCCGGAATGATCAGGTAGCGGCGCTGCAGAAACGCGTGGCCGGTGAGCGGCGACAGCGCCGACGAGCACGCATTCCAGCCGAAGTGATGGAATTCGTCGCCGGTGGTCGGCATCGTCACCGTATGCACGACCTGGCCGTAGGTTTCCGAGCCGGGCTTCACGTCGATCACGGCGAGCGCGTCGGGTCTGGAAAAATCGGGGCTCAGCAACAACGTATAGGCGAACGCCTCGGGCGGCGCCTGCATCGCAAGCTCCGGTGAGGCGTGAAAGGTCGGGTCGGGCCGCATGTTCATCGTGGTGCCTCCTGTCGGTGGTGTCGAATCACGGGTGCGCCGCGGTCCGGCCGTGCGTGGGCAAGCGCTGCGCGAGGCGAACGCGCCGCCGCCCGCACGCGCCGGCACGGCGCGCGCTGCGGTACGTCAGGTGGAAACGGTGCGGAAAGGTGCGGCATCCGACGCGCGCCGCTCACGCACGCGTGTTGCGTCGCAATGCGATCGGATGAACGACGCGGCGCAATGCGCGTCGGTCGGTTCGCCTGCGAGGCGGACGGTATCTGCTAAGGCGTGCATATCGATGTTCCGGCGGATGACGTTGGCATCGGGGCGGGCATGCATCGGCGCTGCGTGCGGCCGCGGCGGGGTGCCGTCGCGGCGAAGCGTGCCTAAGTGTAGACGAGAAATGCGCGGCGGGTCGGGCGCGGCGCGCGCATGCCTGTCTGCCGGATTTTCGTGCGAGTGAGATACTTGAACGCGTGCCGCTGCGCGCCGGGCGACCGGGCAGCGGCGATACGGACCGGCGAGCCGGGCACGCGCGCGTGCCCGGCCGCTACCTTCAACGAGGTACTCAACTTCATGGTGAACGAAATGCTTGAAACCGCGACTTTAGGAGGGGGATGCTTCTGGTGCACGGAAGCGGTGTTTCTCGACGTCGACGGCGTGACGGCGGTCGAGTCCGGCTACGCGGGCGGCCACACCCGCAATCCGGGCTACCGCGACGTATGCGACGGCGACACCGGGCACGCGGAGGTCGTCAACGTGACGTTCGACCCGGCGCGCATCGGCTATCGCGAGATCCTCGAGATCTTCTTCGCGACGCACGATCCGACCCAACTGAACCGGCAAGGCAACGACGTCGGCACGCAATACCGGTCGGCCGTGTTTACGCATTCGGACGCGCAGCGCGACACCGCGCTCGACGTGATCCGCGCGCTCGAGCGCGAGCAGGTGTTCGCGCAGCCGATCGTCACGCAGGTCGTGCCGCTCGACGGCAATTACTGGCCGGCCGAGGACTATCACCAGAACTACTATGCGCAGAATCCCGGCCAGGGCTATTGCGCGGTCGTGATCGGGCCGAAGCTCGCGAAGTTCCGCCAGAAGTTCGCGCACCGGCTGAAGTCGTCGCGCGGCGCGTGAACAGGCCTTTCCACAAGGCCTATGCCGCCTCGCTGCGCAAGTGCGCGCACGCGGCGGCGATCTCGCGCGCGAGCGCGATGCACGACAGCGGCGCGGAGCCTTCGGCCTTGTTGTTGATCGTGATGATCACGGGTTGCCCGGCCAGCGCATAGCGCGCGGCCAGCTCGGCGAGCGCCGAGCGCGTGTGCGGATCCTCGTCGACGAGCCGGTCGAACGGCTCGTATTTCGCTTTCGCCTGCTCGTACTTGAACCCGCCGTGCAGGCTCCAGCGCACGATCAGCGGGCCCGGCGCGTCGCCGTCGAGCAGCGCGAGCGCGGCCGCCTGCCGCAGCGGGTCGGGCATCCGCGCATGCAGGCCGACGCAGTAGCGCACGCCGAGCGTCGCGAGCGCGCGGATGAAGCGCGGCGTGAGCAGGCTCGCGTCGCGGATCTCGATCGCGTAGCGCGGGCCGTCCGGCTCGGGCGGCAGCGGCGGCAGCGCCGCGAAGAACGCGCTCAGCCGGTCGATCAGCGCGGCGGGGTCGGCGAGCAGGCGATCGGGCAGCGGCGAGAACTGGAATACCAGCACGCCGGCCTTCTGGCCGAGCCCGTCGACGCACGGCCGCACGAATTCGTTCGTCGCGAGCGTTGCGTCGAGGAAGGTCGGGTTCGGTCCCGACGGCTCGCCGCGCCGGCCGCGCACGACCGCGTCGGTGACCGATGCGGGCGCCTTGACGACGAAGCGGAAGTCGTCCGGCACCTGCTGCGCGTAGCGCAGGTAGTCGGCGACGGACAGCGGCCCGTAGAACGACCGGTCGAGGCTCACGCTCCTGAGCAGCGGATGCGCGCCGTACGCTTCGAGCCCTTCGCGCGACAGCTTGGTCTGCGCGAAGTCGCCGTCGTAGACGATGCCGTTCCAGCCGGGGAAATACCACGACGACGTGCCGAGCCGCACGTTCGGCGGCAACCCGGCCGCGGCGTCCGCCACGTCGGGCGCGATCGGCGCGGGCGGCACGCCGCGCCGGCGCTTGCCTTGCTTCGGCGCGGGCTGCGGCGCGGGTTCGTCCCACAGCAGGCCGGTGGAGGGAGGCGTTTCTACGTCGTGCGCGCGGCGCGCCGGCGATGGCGTCGGCGCTGGGTTGCCGCCGTCGTCCGGCGTCGCATCAACGTCATCGCCGGCGTTCGCACGGGTGTCGTCGTCCGCGGCGGGAGCGGCGCGCGCGTCATCGGGCGCCGCGCCGAACAGGTCGAACTGTCCGTCGGCGGGCGTCCCGTCCGAATCGTCGTGTTGCCGCCGTCCCGGCGGCGCCTTGCGCCGTGTGCTGCCGTCACCCATGCATGCCGTGCGTGAAGCGCCGCCTAGCGCGGCAGCGCGTGTTCGTACATGTAGCGCCGCGACCACGGCAGCGTCTTCGCGCTCTGCCCGGCCTTGCGGCACACGATTTGAAAGATCGACACGTCGTCGTGCTCGAACGCATACGCGCAGCCGGCGAGATACACGCGCCAGATGCGGAATTTTTCGTCGTCGACGAGCTTCCTGGCTTCCTCGGCCTTCGCCTCGAAGTTCTCGGTCCAGATGTCGAGCGTGCGCGCATAGTGCCGCCGCAGGCTTTCGACGTCAATCGCCTCGAGCCCGCCGCGCTGCGCCGCTTCGAGCGCGAGGCTGATGTGCGGCAGCTCGCCGTCCGGGAACACGTAGCGGTCGATGAACTCGCCGCCGCCGAGCGCCGTCTCGCCGCTTTCCGCGTCGGTCGACGTGATGCCGTGGTTCATCGCGATGCCGTCGTCGGCGAGCAGGTCATGAATGCGCTTGAAGTAGAGCGGCAGGTTCTTGCGGCCGACGTGCTCGAACATCCCGACGCTCGTGATGCGGTCGAACTGGCCGTCGATCTCGCGGTAGTCCTGCAGGCGGATCTCGATTTTGTCCTGCAGCCCCGCGGCCTTCACGCGCGCGGTCGCGAGGTCGAACTGGTTCTGCGACAGCGTCACGCCGAGGCACTGCGCGCCGAACTTGCTTGCGGCCCGCAGCACCAGCGCGCCCCAGCCGCAGCCGATGTCGAGCAGCCGCTGGCCCGGCTGCAGCCGGATCTTCGTGAGGATGTGGTCGATCTTCTTGATCTGCGCGGTGGCGAGATCCTCGTCGCCGTTCTCGAAGTACGCGCACGAGTAGACCATGTTCTCGTCGAGCCACAGCTGGTAGAACGCGTTCGAGACGTCGTAGTGATACTGGACCGCCTTCTTGTCGGTGCTCTTCGTGTGATTGAAGTAGCGCTTCACGCGCGCGAGCTTGCTCGCATTCGTCACGGTGCTGCGCGCGAGCGAGTAGCTGATGTTGATGATGTCGGAGAGCTTGCCCTCGATGTCGATCTTGCCCTTCACGTACGCCTCGCCGAGGTTGTCGAGGCTCGGGTCGAGCAGGAGCGGCAGCGCCGATGCGCTGTTGACCTTCAGCGTGACCTGCGGCGCGGCGAACGTGCCGAAATCGAGCTGATCGCCGTTCCACAACACGAGGCGCGCCGGAATGTTCGCCTTCGCCCGTACTTCGTCCGCCCACTGTGCCAGCTTCTTTTCCCAGAACATTTGGAATCTCCGTGTTCGTTGAATCGAATACAGCCGAGTTTCTTGACCGGCGCCCGCCGACCTGGCGGGCGCCCGGATGCCATACGAAAAATACGAAACGCGATCGGCGGTGCGCGCCGCGCCGGCTTACGGCGACAGGCGCGAAATCGTCCAGCCGTGCGGCGCGGCGTCGTCGCGCGTATACAGCAGCCGGTCGTGCAGCCGCGACGGGCGGCCCTGCCAGAATTCGAGCGAGTCGGGCACGAGGCGGTAGCCGCCCCAGTGCGGCGGCCGCGGCGGGTCGTCGCCGTAGCGCTCGCTGACGGCCTTTTCGCGCGCTTCGAGCGTCGCGCGGCTGTCGATCACGGCGCTCTGGTCGGACGCCCACGCGCCGATGCGCGAGCCGAGCGGGCGCGACGCGAAATAGCGGTCGCTGTCCTCGGCGCTGGTCTTCTCGATGCGGCCTTCGATGCGCACCTGGCGCTCGAGCTCGATCCAGTAGAACAGCAGCGCGGCATACGGATGCGCGGCGAGATCGCGGCCCTTGCGGCTTTCGTAATTGGTGAAGAAGACGAACCCGCGTTCGTCGACGCCCTTGATCAGCACGATCCGTGCGGACGGCCGGCCGTTTTCGCCAACGGTGGCGAGCGTCATCGTGTTCGGCTCGGGGAGCTTGGCGTCGAGCGCCTCCTTGAACCAGCGATCGAACTGCGCGAAGGGGTTCGGGGCGGCATCGGCTTCGTCGAGCGAAGCACGCGAGTAATTGATGCGGAGATCGGCGAGTGTCGTCATGTTATGCAAACGCTTCAATCTGGGGCCAGTATAGCGAAGGCGGAAGAAACGTGCGTGCACAGTGGCGCGTGTCGGCGAGCGGATCAGGCAAAATACGGGGCTGCACGATTTACGTTTTCCTTGCCGCCATGTCATCCCACGACGCCTCCCCGATAACCTCTGATCTTACCCCGAGCCCGTCAAGTCAGCTTGACGTGGATCGCGCACGGCGCTTCGGCGGCATTGCGCGGCTGTACGGCGCGCCTGCGCTCGCCGCGTTCGAGCGCGCGCACGTCGCGGTGATCGGCATCGGCGGGGTCGGCTCGTGGACGGCCGAGGCGCTCGCGCGCAGCGGGGTCGGCACGTTGACGCTCGTCGATCTCGACAACGTCGCCGAAAGCAATACGAACCGGCAGATCCACGCGCTCGACGGCAATTACGGCAAGCCGAAGGTCGACGCGATGGCCGAGCGGATCGCGCTGATCGATCCCGCGTGCCGCGTGCACAGGGTCGAGGATTTCGCCGAGCCCGACAATTTCGATGCGCTGCTCGGCGGCGGCTTCGACTATGTGATCGACGCGATCGACAGCGTGCGCACGAAGGTCGCGCTGATCGCGTGGTGCGTCGCGAAAGGGCAGCCGCTCGTCACGGTCGGCGGCGCGGGCGGGCAGCTCGACCCGACCCGCATTCGCATCGACGATCTCGCGCTGACGATCCAGGATCCGCTGCTGTCGAAGGTGCGCGCGCAGCTGCGCAAGCAGCACGGCTTTCCGCGCGGGCCGAAGGCGCGCTTCAAGGTCAGCGCCGTGTATTCGGACGAGCCGCTGATCTATCCGGAAGCCGCCGCCTGCGACCTCGAGGACGGCGCGGAGCCGTCCACGGCCGCGCACGTCGCGGGGCTCAACTGCGCGGGCTTCGGCTCGAGCGTGTGCGTGACCGCGAGCTTCGGCTTCGCGGCGGCCGCGCACGCGCTGCGGGCGATCGCCGCGCGGGCCGTCGCGGCCTGAATGGAGGGGGGAGGCGGCGGGCGCGCTTGCCGCCCGCCGCGCCGGTTCAGTTGAGCGCCATGCTCAGCTTGCGCCGCCATGCGGCAACGAGGTCCGGGCGGTCGCCCGCCAGCTCGAACACCGAGATCATCGTCTTGCGGCCGAGGTCGTCGCCGTACGCGCGGTCGCGCACGACGATTTCCAGCAACTGCGCCAGCGCACCTTCGTATGCGCGCCGCGCGATCAGGCTCTGCGCGAGATCGAAGCGCGCGTCGAGGTCGGCCGGATTCGCGGCGATGCGCGCCTCGAGCGCGTCGGTGGGCGGCAGGTCGGCGGTCGCGGCGAGTGCGTCGAAACGAGTCTGGATCGCCTGCAGGCGCGGATCGCCGTTGTTCTGCACGGTCTGCGGCGACAGGCGCTCGGTTTCCGCGCGCGCCGCATCGACGTGGTTGGCCGCGAGCAGCAGCTCGATCAGGTCGAGCCGCGCGTCGTCGAAGCCGGGGTTCAGCGCGAGCGCGGCTTCGAGGTGGGCGCGCGCGTCGTCGAAGCGCGCTTCCGCTGCCGCGAGCTGCGCGGCGCGGCGCTCGGCTTCCTCGGGCGCCGGCAGCAGCCGGTCGAGGAACGCGCGCAGCTGCCCTTCGGGCAGCACGCCGACGAACTGGTCGACCGGGCGCCCGTCGGCGAACGCGATCACGTGCGGAATGCTGCGCGTCTGGAAGTGCGCGGCGAGTTCCTGGTTCTCGTCGACGTTGACCTTCACGAGCTTCCAGCGCCCCTCGTAGTCGCTTTCGAGCTTTTCCAGCAACGGGCCGAGCGTCTTGCAGGGGCCGCACCACGGCGCCCAGAAATCGACCAGCACGGGCGTGTCCAGCGACGCCTCGATGACGTCTTTCTCGAAAGTGGCAAGCGTGGTGTCCATGTCGTCCTCTTGAGTTCGAATGTCGTCAGGGTGGGGGCGGCACGCGCGTTTTTCAACGCGGCTTGCGCTCCGGCAACGGAATCCACTCGGTCTCGCCGGGCACCTTGCCCATTTCCTGCCGCGTCCAGGCTTCCTTCGCGCGCTCGATCGCGTCGCGGCTGCTCGCGACGAAATTCCAGTCGATGAAGCGCTCGCCTTCGAGCCGGTCGCCGCCGAGCAGCATCGCGCGCGCGCCGGCGCCGCTCGTCAGCGTGACGGTCGCGCCCGGTGCGAGCACGGCCATCTGCGCGGGCTCGAGCGGCGTGCCGTCGATCGCGAGGTCGCCGTCGACCAGATAGATCGCGCGCTCCTCGTGCGACGCGTCGAGCACGAGCCGGCCGCCGTCCGCGAATTCCGCGGCGACGTACAGCGTGCGCGAGAACGTCGTGACGGGCGAGCGCAGCCCGAACGCGTCGCCGGCGATCACCGTCAGCGATACGCCGTCGTCGTTCAGCTTCGGCAGCGCCGCGGCCTCGTGGTGCTCGAACGACGGCGCGTCGGTCTCGTGCGCGAGCGGCAGCGCGACCCAGGTCTGGATCCCGTGCACGGTGTGGCCCCGCTCGCGCAGCGCGTCGGGCGTGCGCTCGGAATGGACGATCCCGCGTCCCGCGGTCATCCAGTTGACGTCGCCGGGCACGATCTCCTGCAGCGAGCCGAGGCTGTCGCGGTGCAGGATCGCGCCCTCGAACAGATAGGTGACGGTCGCGAGCCCGATGTGCGGATGCGGGCGCACGTCGAGGCCCGTGCCGGGCGGCAGCGTCGCGGGTCCCATGTGATCGAAGAAGATGAACGGGCCGACGAGGCGCGCGGCGAGCGCGGGCAGCGTGCGGCGCACCTGCAGATTGCCGATGTCGCGCACGTGCGGCTTCAGCAGGGCTTGGATGGAATCGGTCATGGTGGATCCTGTCGATACTGCGGGGATGCGGGTCATTGTACTGGCGCCCGGCAGCATGCGCGCGACGCGTCGCGGGCCGGGGGGCGCGGTACGGTTCTTGCTCGCGGGCAGTGTGCTCGCCGCACCGCCGTGGGCGCGTTATCCACATTGCGCGCGCGGGATTCCGGGCGGCTCCCGATCGCCGGTAAACTGGCGGTCTTCAATACGACAAATCAAGGAGACCCGGATGATGACCCCGAAGGATCTGCTGCTGGCGCTGGTCGTGATCCTCGCGTGGGGGGTGAACTTCGTCGTGATCCGGGTCGGGCTGGACGGGATGCCGCCGATGCTGCTCGGCGCGCTGCGCTTCACGCTCGCGGCGGTGCCGGCGGTGTTCTTCGTGCGCCGCCCGCAGATTCCGTGGCGGCTGCTCGTGCTGTACGGCGCGACGATCCAGCTCGGCCAGTTCGTGTTCCTGTTTACCGCGATGTACGTCGGGATGCCTGCCGGGCTCGCATCGCTCGTGCTGCAGTCGCAGGCGTTCTTCACGCTGGTGTTCGCGATGGCGTTCCTCGGCGAGCGGCTGCGCGTGCAGAACCTGATCGGCCTCGCGATCGCCGCGACGGGCCTCGTCGTGATCGCCGCGCAGGGCGGTCGCGCGATGACGCTGGCCGGCTTCCTGCTCACGCCCTGTTCGGCCGCGATGTGGGCGTTCGGCAACATCGTGACGAAGAAGGTCGGGCAGGCCAACCTCGTGTCGCTCGTCGTGTGGGCGAGCCTCGTGCCGCCGGTGCCGTTCTTCCTGCTGTCGCTGTGGTTCGAAGGGCCGCAGCGGATCGCGGCCGCGCTCGGCGCGCTGACGGGTGCGTCGATCTTCGCGGTCGTCTATCTCGCGTTCGTCGCGACGCTGCTCGGCTACGGATTGTGGAGCCGGCTGCTGTCGCGCTATCCGGCCGCGCAGGTCGCGCAGTTCTCGCTGCTGGTGCCGGTCATCGGCCTCGCGTCGGCGGCGCTGCTGCTCGACGAGCACCTGACGCGCGCGCAGCTCACGGGCGCGGCGCTCGTGATGGGCGGCCTCGCGGTCAACGTGTTCGGCGGGAAGCTGGTGCGCCGGTTCGCGGCGTCGTGACGTCTTGAAGCGCGCGCCGGCACGCAGTGCGTGCGGCCGGCGGCCAGGGGGGAAGCGCGGGAAGAGAGCGTCAGGTCATCCGGTTCTTCGCGAGCGGCGGGTTCGCCGCGAAATAGCGCTTGATGCCGCGGAAGATCGCGTCGGCCATCTCGTCGCGATAGCTGTCGTCGTTGAGCCTGCGCTCCTCGTCCGGGTTGCTGATGAACGCGGTCTCGACGAGGATCGACGGGATGTCGGGCGCCTTCAGCACCGCGAACCCGGCCTGCTCGACCGAGCCCTTGTGCAGCTTGTTGATGCCGCCGACTTCCTTCAGCACGTAGTTGCCGTAGCGCAGCGAATCGCGGATCTGCGCGGTGGTCGACATGTCGAACAGCGCGCGGCTCACCGCGGCGTCCTGGGTCTTGATGTTGATCCCGCCGATCAGGTCCGACGCGTTTTCCTTGTTCGCGAGCCAGCGGGCCGCCGCGCTCGACGCGCCGTGGTCCGACAGCGCGAACACCGACGAGCCGCGCGCGGACGGCGTCGTGAACGCATCCGCGTGGATCGACACGAACAGGTCCGCGCCGACGCGGCGCGCCTTCTGCACACGCACGTTGAGCGGCACGAAGAAGTCGGCGTCGCGCGTCATCATCGCGCGCATGTTCGGCGCCGCGTCGATCTTCGCGCGCAGCTTCTTCGCGATGTCGAGCGCGATGTGCTTTTCGTAGGTGCCGTTGCCGCCGATCGCGCCCGGGTCCTCGCCGCCGTGGCCCGGATCGATCGCGACCGTCAGGAGGCGCACGGTGCCGCCCTTGCCGGCGCCTTTGCCAGTATTCGGCGCGATGAACTTGTAGGTGTCGTCGCCTTCGTCCTCGTCGTCCTTGCGCGCGATGACGGGCGGCGGCTTGACCGCGGGCTTCGCGCTCGCGGCAGGCGGCGTGCGCGGCGCGGGCGTGCCCGGCGTGTTCTGCGCGAAGCGCTGGAAGAACGCATCGCTGTTGTCGTTGCCGGCGACCGGCGGCTGCGTCGGTCCGCTCAGCGCGGTCGGCGGCTGCACCTGCTGCGCGCGCGCCGCTTCGTTCAACTGCTGTTCCTTGCGCTCCGTCTGCGCGATCAGGTCGGTCAGCGGATCGGGCGCGACGGCCGGATACAGGTCGAACACGAGGCGGTACTTGTAGGTGCCGACGGGCGGCAGCGTGAACACCTGCGGCTTCACCGAGCCCTTCAGGTCGAACACCATCCGCACGACGTGCGGCTGGTACTGGCCGACGCGCACCGAGTGGATCTGCGGATCGTTCGGCGCGATCTTCGACACGAGGTCGCGCAGCGCCTGGTCGAGATCGAGCCCGTTCAGGTCGACGACGAGGCGGTCGGGGCCCTGCAGCAGCTGCTGGGTATTCTGCAGCGGCTGGTCGGATTCGATCGTCACGCGCGTGTAGTCGCGCGCGGGCCACACCCGCACGCCGAGCACCGACGTCGCGTGCGCGAGCCGCGGCACCGCGAGGCCGAGCACCAGCGTCGACGCGCCCGCGCACAGGATCTGGCGGCGCCGCCAGTTATGCGTCGCGGTGGCCGCCGATTCGATCGAGCGGAACGGTTTGATCAACATCTTTCGAGACATGCGTTTCCTGAAGCGCTGTACGCCCGGACGGTGAGGGCGCGGCCGTCGCCGTCCACGTCGAGCGAGAAGACCAGATCGGGCACGCCGAGCAGCGTGCCCGCCTGTTGCGGCCATTCGACGAGGCAGATCGCGCTGGAATTGAAATACTCGCGAAAGCCGGCGTCGGACCATTCGGCCGGGTCATTGAAACGGTACAGATCGAAGTGATAGACCTCGAGTTCCCCATCGTCGCGTTCGAGCGCGTACGGCTCGACGAGCGTGTAGGTCGGGCTGCGCACGCGGCCGCGATGGCCGAGGCCGCGCAGGATCGCGCGCACGAGGGAGGTCTTGCCTGCGCCGAGATCGCCGACCAGCTGGATCTGCAGGCCGTCGAACGCATGCGTGCGGGCCAGTTCGGCGCGCGCCGCGTCGAGCACCTGCGCGAAGCGTGCGCCGAAGGCCTCGGTCGCCGCCTCGTCGGCGAGCGCGAACACGCGCTCCGCGAGCGGGGCGGGCAGCGTCGAGACATGGGGCGGGTGGCTGCTGTGCGTGGCTGGCATTCTCGTAAAATAGTGCGATGAACCGATTACCGGAACTCGCCGCATCCGATCCGCGCCCGACTCAGGCCGAGCGCGCGGCGCCGTGCGTCCTCGACGATGCGGCGTTGACCGCGCTCGCCGCGCGCATCAGGGCGTGGGGGCGCGAATTGGGTTTCGGGGCGATCGGCATCAGCGATACCGATCTCTCGGATGCCGAAGCGGGGCTCGCCGCCTGGCTGGAAGCCGGTTGCCACGGCGAGATGGATTATATGGCGAAACATGGGATGAAACGCGCGCGGCCGGCCGAACTTGTGGCCGGTACGCGACGCGTGATCTCGGCCCGGCTCGCCTATCTGCCGGCGCAGACGCTCGCGGCCGACGCGCCGGACGATGCACGCGGCGCGCCCGCGCCGCGCGACTGGCGCGCGCGCGAGCAGGCCCGGCTCGACGATCCGCAGGCCGCCGTCGTGTCGATCTACGCGCGCGGCCGCGACTATCACAAGGTATTGCGCAACCGCCTGCAGACGCTCGCCGAGCGCATCGAGCGCGAGATCGGCGCGTTCGGCTACCGCGTGTTCACCGATTCCGCGCCGGTGCTCGAGGTCGAGCTCGCGCAGAAGGCGGGCGTCGGCTGGCGCGGCAAGCACACGCTGCTGCTGCAGCGCGACGCGGGCTCGCTGTTCTTCCTCGGCGAGATCTACGTCGACATTCCGCTGCCGACCGATGCGCAGACCGCGCCCGACGCGGCGCCCGAGACGCCGGGCGCGCATTGCGGCAGCTGCACGCGCTGCATCGACGCGTGTCCGACCGGTGCGATCGTCGCGCCGTACCGCGTCGATGCGCGGCGCTGCATCTCGTACCTGACGATCGAGCTGAAAGGCAGCATCCCCGAGCCGCTGCGGCCGCTGATCGGCAATCGCGTGTACGGCTGCGACGACTGCCAGCTCGTGTGCCCGTGGAACAAGTTCGCGCAGGCCGCGCCGGTCGCCGATTTCGACGTGCGTCACGGGCTCGACCGCGCGACGCTCGTCGAGCTGTTCGGCTGGAGTGCCGACGAATTCGACGCACGGATGCAGGGCAGCGCGATTCGGCGCATCGGCCACGAGTGCTGGCTGCGCAATCTCGCGGTCGGGCTCGGCAATGCGTTGCGCGCGCCGCCGGAGCGGCTCGCGCCGGCCGCGCGCGACGCGATCGTCGCCGCGCTGCGCGCGCGCGCCGACGATCCGTCGCCGCTCGTGCGCGAGCACGTCGAGTGGGCGCTGCGGGCGGCGTGAAGGCGGCGTACAGTGGCGGTTCGATAGGTGTCGGGCCGCGGCCGCGCTTGCCGGCGAAGCGCGCCGGCGGGACGGGCGGCACGCCGCCTGCAATTCTTTCGGCTTGGCACGGGAAGGGCGTGCCAAGCATGGGACCGGAGACAGCAATGTTCAACGCAGTAATCGACGCACCGTTCGGCAAGGTCGGCATCCGCACGGATGCGGGCGTGGTGCGCGAGATCGTCTATCTGCCCGAATCGGTGAAATCCGTCGATCCGGATACGCCGCTCGCGAAGCGCGCGGTCGAGCAGATCGAACGCTATTTCGAGCGCGCGTCGGCGACTTTCGACCTGCCGCTCGCCGACGTCGGCACCGCGTTCCAGCACCGCGTGTGGGACGCGATTCGCGAGATCCCGCCGGGCGTCGTGCTCACGTACGGACAGGTTGCGAAACAGATCGGCAGCGCGCCGCGCGCGGTCGGCCAGGCGTGCGGCGCGAACTATTTCCCGCTCGTGATCCCGTGCCATCGCGTCGTCGCGTCGGGCGGCATCGGCGGCTTCGCGAACCACGACGACGACGGCTACTACCTGCGGGTGAAGCGCTGGCTGCTCGCGCACGAGGGCGTGCCGTACCGATGAGCGAACCGCTGCTTTCCCCGGAGGCCGCCGACGACGCGGCCGCGTCGCCCGCGCTGCTCGCGAGCCGCGCGTCGATCGACGTGTTCTGCGACGCGCTGTGGCTCGAGCACGGCCTCGCGCGCAATACGCTCGACGCATACCGTCGCGATCTGGCGCTGTTTGCACAGTGGCTCGCGGCGACGCACGACGCGTCGCTCGACGCCGCCGACGAGATGATGGTGACGGGCTACATCGCCGCGCGCAGCGACGGCAAGGCGACGTCGTCGAACCGGCGCCTGTCGGTGTTCCGCCGCTATTACGGCTGGGCCGTGCGCGAGCATCGCGCGAGCGCGGACCCGACGCTGCGGATCATGTCCGCGAAGCAGGCCGCGCGGTTTCCGTCGACGCTGTCCGAAGCGCAGGTCGAGGCGCTGCTCGGCGCGCCCGATGTCGACACGCCGCTCGGTTTGCGCGACCGCACGATGCTCGAGCTGATGTATGCGAGCGGGCTGCGCGTGAGCGAGCTCGTGACGCTGAAGACCGTCGAGGTCGGGCTGAACGAAGGCGTCGTGCGCGTGATGGGCAAGGGCTCGAAGGAGCGGCTCGTGCCGTTCGGCGAAGTCGCGCACGGCTGGATCGAGCGTTACCTGCGCCACGCGCGGCCGGCGCTGCTCGGTGCGCGCGCGGCCGATGCGCTGTTCGTGACCGCGCGCGGCGACGGCATGACGCGCCAGCAGTTCTGGAACATCATCAAGCGCCATGCGCGGCAGGCGGACGTGCGCGCGCACCTGTCGCCGCACACGCTGCGGCACGCGTTCGCGACGCACCTGCTGAATCACGGCGCGGACCTGCGCGTCGTGCAGATGCTGCTCGGCCACAGCGACATCTCGACGACGCAGATCTATACGCACGTCGCGCGCGAGCGCCTGAGGACGCTGCACGCGCAGCACCACCCGCGCGGATAGCGCGGGGGCGGCGCGTGCTGCAAGCATCAGATCCATCAGATCAGCTCGCGCAGCTTGTGCTTCAGCACCTTGCCGGTCGACGCGGCCGGCAGCGCGTCGAGCACGCGGATGTGCGCGGGCCGCTTGTACGGCGCGAGCCGCGCCGCGCACCAGTCGTGCAGCGCGGCCTCGGTCGCCGCGGCGCCCGGCGCGAGCTCGACGAACGCGAGCACTTCCTCGTTGCCCTCGACCGGGCGGCCGACCACGGCCGCCTGCACGACGTCCGGGTGCGCGTTCAGCACCTGCTCGACCTCGACCGGATACACGTTGAAGCCCGAGCGGATGATCAGCTCCTTGCTGCGGCCGGCGATCGTCACCGCGCCGTCGGCGTCCTGTCGCGCGAGATCGCCGGTCTTCAGCCAGCCGTCCGGCGTGACTGCTGCGCGCGTCGCGTCCGGATTGCGGTAATAGCCGAGCATCACGTTCGGCCCGCGCACGTGAATTTCGCCGACCTCGCCCTGTGGGACGTCGCGGCCGTTCGGCGCGACGATGCGCATCTCGACGCCCGGAATCGGCACGCCGACCGAGCCGTCGGCGCGCGGCGCATCGAGCGGCGTCTGCGCGATCGTGGGGCTGCTCTCGGTCATCCCGTAGCCGTTGTGCAGCGGCACGCCGTACACGCGCTCGACGCGCGCCTTCAGGCCGGTGTCGAGCGGCGAGCCGCCCGAATACGCGAAACGCAGGCGCGGCGCGCGCCACGCATGGCCGTGCGTGCGCAGATGCTCGAGCAGCTTCGCATGCATCGCGGGCACGCCCTGGAAGATCGTGACCCCTTCGTCGGCCAGCGCGACGCGCACGGCCTCGGGCGAAAAGCGCGGCGCGAGCCGCAGCGTCGCGCCCGCGTACAGGCTGCCGAGGCACACCGACGCGAGGCCGTACACGTGCGACACCGGCAGCACGGCATAGACGACGTCCTCGGGCGACACGCGCCGCAGCGCGCTCGACGTCGCCGCGACGTACAGCAGGTTGCGGTGCGACAGCATCACGCCCTTCGGCGTGCCGGTGGTGCCGGTCGTGTAGATCAGCGCCGCGCATTGCGCGGCGCCGTCCGCGGCCACCGGCTCGCCGGGCGCGTCCGCGTCGACGCGGGTCGACCATGCGCCGATGTCGATCGCGAGCGCGGGGGCGGGTGTTGCGTGGTGCCGCGCGGCATGCGCGCGCGCGTCCGGCGACGCGGCTTCGGCGAACGCGATCAGCTTCGGGCGCGCATGCGCGGCGATCGCGTCGAGCTCGACCGCCGACAGCCGTGCGTTCGACATGAGCGCCCATGCGTCGAGGCGGGCCGCCGCGAACAGCAGCACGATCTGCGCGACGCAGTTCTCCGCGACGATCATCAGGCGGTCGCCGCCGTGCACGCCGCAGGCGGCGAGCTGCGCGGCCGCCGCATCGATCGCCAGCGACAGCTCGCGGTACGACAGGCGGCGCGCGTCCTCGATCAGCGCCGGGCGATCGGGCGCGTGGGCGGCCCAGTGCGCGGGGACGTCGGCGATGCGGCCGGGCAGGGCGGCCAGCAGCGCGTCGACGTCGAGCGGCGCGGACGGGGGGATGAACGAGGTCATGGCGTCTCCTGAAGAGGGGGCGGGCGCGGCAGGCGAGGGTTGCGAACGATCGTGCCATGTCGGCGGGCGCGCCACAATCGGCCATTCGGTCAATAGCGCTTCGCGATGCGCGCAATGATGATGGACGGTGTCGCGTCGAGTTCGCCGCTGCCGCCCGGGTGACGGAAAAGCGGGCCGCGAGTATAACGCCGACGAGAAGCGCGGCGCGCCCCGGCCGCCGTTCCCCATTAGAATGCCGCCATGAGCAAATCCAGACACGTGTCCGAAACGCCCGCGACCCAGCTGCTGCGCCGCCACGGCGTCGCGTTCGGCGAGCATCCCTACGATTACGTCGAGCACGGCGGCACCGGCGAGTCCGCGCGCCAGCTCGGCGTCGACGAGCACGTCGTGGTGAAGACGCTCGTGATGGAAGACGAGCACGCGAAGCCGCTGATCGTGCTGATGCACGGCGACCGCACGGTGTCGACCAAGAACCTGGCGCGGCAGATCGGCGCGAAGCGCGTCGAGCCGTGCAAGCCCGAAATCGCGAACCGCCATTCGGGCTACCTGGTCGGCGGCACGTCGCCGTTCGGCACCCGCAAGGCGATGCCGGTCTACGTGGAGTCGACGATCCTCGAATTGCCGGCGATCTACCTGAACGGCGGCCGCCGCGGCTATCTGGTCAGCCTCGCGCCGTCCGTGCTGACGACGCTGCTCGACGCGAAGCCCGTGCAGTGCGCGAGCGTCGACTGAGGGTTTCACCTTTCCGGCAGTTTGCACCGCTTCGGTAGAATGAGCGCCGCTGCGGCCCGCCGTCCCGGCCGTCCGTCCATCGATACGTTGAAAGAAGAGTCATCCGCATGCAGATCCTGCTCGCCGCCGTCGTTGCCTACCTGATCGGCTCGGTGTCGTTCGCCGTCGTCGTCAGCGCCGCGATGGGCCTGGCCGATCCCCGTTCGTACGGGTCGAAGAACCCCGGCGCCACCAACGTGCTGCGCAGCGGCAACAAGAAGGCCGCGATCCTGACGCTCGTCGGCGATGCGTTCAAGGGCTGGGTCGCCGTCTGGCTCGCGCGGCGCTTCGGCCTGCCCGATGTCGCGATCGCGTGGGTGGCGATCGCCGTGTTCATCGGCCACCTGTACCCGATTTTCTTCCGCTTCCAGGGCGGCAAGGGCGTCGCGACCGCGGCCGGCGTGCTGCTCGCCGTGCACCCGGTGCTCGGGCTCGCGACCGCGCTGACTTGGCTCATCATCGCGTTCTTCTTCCGCTACTCGTCGCTCGCGGCGCTCGTCGCGGCGGTGTTTGCGCCGGTGTTCGACGTGTTCCTGTTCGGCACGCGCCACAACCCGGTCGCGTGGGCCGTGCTCGCGATGAGCGTGCTGCTCGTGTGGCGTCACCGCAGCAACATCTCGAAGCTGCTGGCGGGGCAGGAAAGCCGGATCGGCGACAAGAAGAAGGCGGCCGGGAACGGCAACGCGCAGGACGGCGGGAAGGCCTGAGAAGGCCGGCCGGAGGCGCGCGCCGGGCGCATTGCGCGGCCCGGCGGCATGGGCGGCATGACGAGACCGGTCAGTCGCGGAAGTTGTTGAAGTCGAGCGGGGTGTCGGTCACGTCCTTGCGCAGCATCGCGATCACGCTCTGCAGGTCATCGCGCTTCGTGCCCGACACGCGCACCGCATCGCCCTGGATGCTTGCCTGCACCTTGATCTTGCTGTCCTTGACGAGCCGCACGATCTTCTTCGCGAGATCGCCCGTCACGCCTTTCTTGACCGTCACGACCTGCTTGACCTTGTCGCCGCCGATCTTCTCGACCTTGCCGTAGTCGAGGAAGCGCACGTCGACGTTGCGCTTGGCCAGCTTGCCGATCAGCACGTCCTTGACCTGGCCGAGCTTGAAATCGTCGTCGGCGAACAGCGTCAGTTCGCGTTCCTTCTGCTCGATGCGTGCGTCGGAGCCCTTGAAATCGAAGCGCGTCGAAATTTCCTTGTTCGACTGCTCGATGGCGTTCTTCACTTCGATCATGTTCGCTTCGCTGACGACGTCGAACGATGGCATGGCATTCTCCCGTAAAACGTGCGGGCCCGGCTTGCGCGCGGGCACTCGCTATAATTGCGGACTGTTTGCCATTCTACCGATGCCCCTTCGTTTGCCCAAGGCCGGCCGCCTGCCGTCCAGGCAAGTCCGGGCCGTCCGACCGCGATTGCCGATGCTTCCAGCCGATTCCACCCTGTCGCTGCTTCCCGACCATCCGCTCGCCGCGCACAACACGTTCGGGTTCGACGTGACCGCGCGGCTGGCCGCGCGCGTGACGCACGCCGCCCAGTTCGCGGCGCTGCATCGCGACGCGCGTGTCGCGAACCTGCCGCTGCTGGTGCTCGGCGGCGGCAGCAACGTCGTGTTCACGCGCGACTTCGACGGCCTCGTGCTGCTGGACGAGATCGTCGGCCGCCGCATCGTGCGCGAGGAGGACGACGCGTGGATCGTCGAGGCGGGCGGCGGCGAGAACTGGCACGCGTTCGTCGCGTGGACGCTCGAGCAGGGCATGGCCGGCCTCGAGAACCTGGCGCTGATTCCCGGCACGGTGGGCGCCGCGCCGATCCAGAACATCGGCGCGTACGGGCTCGAGATGAAGACGTATTTCGATTCGCTCGTCGCCGTCGAGCTCGCGACCGGCCGCAGCGAGCGCTTCGACGCCGCGCGCTGCGCGTTCGGCTATCGCGACAGCTTCTTCAAGCGGGAAGGCCGCGCCCGCTTCGCGATCGTGTCGGTGACGTTCCGGCTGCCGAAGCGCTGGACGCCGCGGCTCGGCTACGCGGACGTGTCGCGCGAACTCGACGCGCGCGGCCTCGCGCCGGACGCGGCGACGGCGCGCGACGTGTTCGACGCGGTGGTCGCGATCCGTCGCGCGAAACTGCCCGATCCGCTCACGCTCGGCAATGCGGGCAGCTTCTTCAAGAATCCGGTGATCGGCGCGGCGCAGTTCGACGCGCTGCGCGCGCAGGCGCCCGATATCGTGTCGTATCCGCAGCCGGACGGGCAGGTGAAGCTCGCGGCCGGCTGGCTGATCGACCGCAGCGGCTGGAAGGGGCGCGCGCTCGGCGCCGCGGCCGTGCACGACCGGCAGGCGCTCGTGCTCGTCAACCGCGGCGGCGCGACGGGCGCCGAGGTGCTCGCGCTCGCGCGGGCGATCCAGGACGATGTGCGCGCGCGCTTCGGCGTGGAGCTGGAACCCGAACCCGTCTGCCTGTAGCGCGGCCTCGGGTCGCGCGGCGCGCGGGCTGTCGCGACGAAAAAAGCGCCGATCGTCGATCGGCGCTTCTTCGTTCGCATCGTGCCGCATTGCGCGGCGATACGGCGGCGGCTCTCAGTGCTTGAGCTGGCCGAGCAGCAGGAATTCCATCAGCGCCTTCTGCACGTGCAGGCGGTTCTCCGCCTCGTCCCAGACCACGCTCTGCGGGCCGTCGATCACGCCGGCCGTCACTTCCTCGCCGCGGTGCGCGGGCAGGCAGTGCATGAAGAGGGCGTCGGGGTTCGCGTGCCCCATCATTTCCTCGTCGACGCACCAGTCGGCGAACGCCTGCTTGCGCGCCTCGTTCTCGGCCTCGAAGCCCATGCTCGTCCACACGTCGGTCGTCACGAGATCGGCGCCCTTGCACGCTTCGTTCGGATCATCGAAGACTTCGTAGAACGGCGCGCTTTCCGGCGCGACCAGCTTCATGTCGAGCGTGTAGCCCGGCGGCGTCGACAGGCGCAGCTTGAAGCCGAGGATCTGCGCGGCCTGGATCCATGTGTACAGCATGTTGTTCGCGTCGCCGACCCACGCGACGGTCTTGCCGGCGATCGGGCCGCGGTGCTCGTAATACGTGAAGATGTCGGCGAGCACCTGGCACGGGTGGAATTCGTTGGTCAGGCCGTTGATCACCGGCACGCGCGAATTTTCGGCGAAGCGCTGGATGATCTCCTGCTCGAACGTGCGGATCATGATGATGTCGACCATCCGCGAGATCACCTGCGCGGAATCCTCGACCGGCTCGCCGCGGCCGAGCTGCGTGTCGCGGGTGCTCATGAAGACGGCATGGCCGCCGAGCTGGAAGATGCCGGCCTCGAACGACAGGCGCGTGCGCGTCGAGCTCTTCTCGAAGATCATCGCGAGCGTGCGGTCGTGCAGCGGGTGATAGGTCTCGTAGTTCTTGAACTTGCGCTTCAGGATTCCCGTGCGTTCGAGCACGTACTCGTAGTCTTCCAGCGAGAAATCCTTGAACTGCAGGTAGTGACGAATGGTCTTGGCGGTCATGAAACGAAATGCGGCGGGTTCGACCCGGCCGCCAAGGCCGGACGGCGCCGCCGTCGGATGTGGATAACTTCAAAGCAGCATAAAGGATTTTCTGTGCTTTGACGAGCCGTGCCGAAAACCGGGGCGCGATCGTCGCGCGCACGGGCCGCGAGTCGGGCAGTGGGGTTCGGCACGACGCGCGATGGCGCGCTGCGGTATAATTCGAAAGTTTTCTCAAGCCCGGCAGGCAAGCATTCCCCCGCTCTGCCGGACACAAGCCGTGCGCTGCACAAATCCGGTGCGGCGCGCTGGCGGCATGGCGCGACGGCCTCTTTTCGGGATGTCGGAGCATCTGCGCCGCCGTCCACTCCAGCTCGTGTTCGCATCTCCAGGCAGCGTCGCCTGCGCATCGCCGGGCCGTCACCTGGGTAACAACATGGCTGAAACCCCTCCGACCGAGTACTTCATTCAGGGCATCACGAAAGATGGGAAAACGTTTCGCCCGAGCGATTGGTCGGAGCGCCTCGCTGGCGTGATGGCATGTTTCGGGCCCGGTGCAAGCGGTCCGAATGCGCGCCTGAAGTATTCGCTGTACGTGCGCCCGACGATGCTCGGCGGCACGAAATGCGTGATTCTCGATTCCCGCCTGCGCGACGTCGAGCCGATGGCCTTCGATTTCGTGCTGAACTTCGCGAAGGACAACAACCTCGTCGTGACCGAAGCCTGCGAATTGCCGGACTACAACGACAAGAAGTGAGCGAGGCGTGCGACGCCTGCTTGCGCGTGGCGCCCATGCGGCCCGACGCGCGCGGCGCGCGCACAGCAAAAAAGCCCGCGCATGCGGGCTTTTTCGACGATCGCAGGAAACAGGGCGCCCGCGCGAGGCGGGCACACCGGCTTTACGCTGCTGCCTGCAGGCCCTTGACGGCTGCGGCGAGGCGGCTCTTGCTGCGAGCGGCCTTGTTCTTGTGAACGATCTTCTTGTCGGCGATCGTGTCGATCGTCTTCACGGCAGCCTTGAACAGCTCGGCAGCCTTTGCCTGGTCGCCGGCGTCGACAGCCTTGCGAACAGCCTTGATCGCGGTACGGAATTTCGAGCGCAGCGCCGAGTTGTGCGAGTTTGCCTTCGCTGCCTGGCGGGCGCGCTTGCGTGCTTGTGCGGAGTTAGCCATGACGGTTCCTTATCCTGTCCTGTTTCCAGAGCTTGGAGCCTGACGGCCAAGCGCTGCTTTTCGATCCGTCCCCTGAGAGCGATTGCCCAGGGGCGCATAAAAACGTTGGTTTTATCCGAGGCCGAGACACGAAAACGGCAGGTGCCGCGCATGCAACAGGCTCAGAAACGGCGGATTATAGCAACAAAATCAAGCGCGTGGCAAGTTTGGCGTCGGTTGCCGCGGGGCGGGGGCGCAACGGACGTCCTTTTCGGCCTGCGCCGTCGCCGGGCCGCGCAACGTCCGTATAATAAGCGCCCCATGAATCTATTCCGAGCCCTGCTGACGGTCAGCGGCTTCACGCTGCTGTCGCGCGTGACCGGACTGGCCCGTGAGACGCTGATCGCCCGTGCGTTCGGCGCCAGTCAATATACCGACGCGTTCTACGTCGCGTTCCGCATCCCGAACCTGCTGCGCCGCCTGTCCGCGGAAGGCGCGTTCTCGCAGGCGTTCGTGCCGATCCTTGCCGAGTTCAAGAACCAGCAGGGGCACGACGCGACGAAGGCGCTCGTCGACGCGATGTCCACCGTGCTCGCGTGGGCGCTCGCCGTGCTGTCGGTGGCCGGCATCGCCGGCGCATCGTGGGTCGTGTACGCGGTCGCGTCCGGGCTGCGCACCGACGGGCAGGCGTTCCCGCTTGCCGTCACGATGACGCGCATCATGTTCCCGTACATCGTGTTCATCTCGCTGACGACGCTCGCGTCCGGCGTGCTGAACACGTACAAGAGCTTCTCGCTGCCCGCGTTCGCGCCGGTGCTGCTCAACGTCGCGTTCATCGTCGCGGCGGTGTTCGTCGCGCCGCACCTGAAGGTGCCGGTCTATGCGCTCGCGTGGGCGGTCATCGCCGGCGGCGTGCTGCAGTTCCTGGTCCAGCTGCCCGGCCTGAAGAAGATCGACATGGTGCCGCTGGTCGCGCTCAGCCCGCTGCGCGCGCTGCGGCATCGCGGCGTGAAGCGCGTGCTCGCGAAGATGGTGCCGGCCACCTTCGCGGTGTCGGTCGCGCAGCTGTCCCTCATCATCAACACCAACATCGCGTCGCGGCTCGGGCAGGGCGCGGTGTCGTGGATCAACTACGCGGACCGCCTGATGGAGTTCCCGACCGCGCTGCTCGGCGTCGCGCTCGGCACGATCCTGCTGCCGAGCCTGTCGAAGGCGCACGTCGACGCGGACGCGACCGAGTATTCGGCGCTGCTCGACTGGGGGCTGCGCGTCACGTTCCTGCTCGCCGCGCCGAGCGCGCTCGCGCTGTTCTTCTTCGCGGCGCCGCTCACCGCGACGCTGTTCAACTACGGCAAGTTCGACGCGTTCACCGTGACGATGGTCGCGCGCGCGCTCGCGACCTACGGGATCGGTCTCGTCGGCATCATCCTGATCAAGATTCTTGCGCCGGGCTTCTACGCGAAGCAGGACATCAAGACGCCGGTGAAGATCGCGGTCGGCGTGCTGGTGGTCACGCAGTTGTCGAACTACGTGTTCGTGCCGCTGATCGGCCACGCGGGCCTCACGCTGAGCATCGGCGTCGGCGCGTGCCTGAACTCGCTGCTGCTGTTCATCGGCCTGCGGCGGCGCGGCATCTACCAGCCGTCGGCGGGCTGGCTGCGCTTCTTCGCGCAGCTCGCCGGCGCATCGCTCGTGCTC
The DNA here is from genome assembly GCF_001718695.1 of Burkholderia ubonensis. NCBI lineage: Bacteria > Pseudomonadati > Pseudomonadota > Betaproteobacteria > Burkholderiales > Burkholderiaceae > Burkholderia > Burkholderia ubonensis. The sequence continues at coordinate 3,141,987 of NZ_CP013420.1, forward strand.
GCGGGCACGATGCACTGGTTCGCGAGCAGCTTCGACTGGACCGGGCTGCGCGCGCAGCCGCTCGAGCGCATCGCGCTGATGGCCGCATGCCTCGTGCTGTTCGCTGCACTATATTTCGGTATGTTGTGGGTGATGGGCTTCAAATACGCTTACTTCAGAAGGCGCGCCAAGTGACGACCGCAATGACCCGCGTCCTCGATTATTTCAGCACGCTCGTGGCGGAGGACGAAAGCCTGCCCGTCACCGAGGCGGCGCTGTCGCTCGCGCAGGACGCATATCCCGACCTCGACCTGCAGGGCACGCTCGCCGAGCTCGACGCGCTCGCGGCGCGCCTGCGCCGGCGGCTGCCTGACGACGCGGGCCTGAAGGACCGCATCGTTGCACTGAACGCGTTCTTCTTCGGCGAACTGGGCTTCGCGTGCAATCACAACGACTACTACGACCCTGACAACAGCCACCTGAACATCGTGCTGAAGCGGCGGCGCGGCATCCCGATCTCGCTGTCGGTGCTGTATCTCGAACTCGCGGAGCAGCTCGGCGTGCCGGCGCGGGGCGTGTCGTTCCCGGGCCACTTCCTGCTGCGCGTGACGCTGCCGGACGGCGACCTGATCATCGATCCGACCAACGGCCATTCGCTGTCCGAGGCCGAGATGGTCGAGATGCTGGAGCCGTACGTCGCGCGCGCGGCGGGCGCGGTCGACAGCGCGTTGCGCGCGCTGCTGCAGCCGGCGACGAGCCGCGAGATCATCGCGCGGATGCTGCGCAACCTCAAGACGATCTATCTGCAGACGGAACGCTGGCAGCGGCTGCTCGCGGTGCAGCAGCGCCTCGTGATCCTGCTGCCGGGGCAGCCCGACGAAGTGCGCGACCGCGGCTTCGCGTATGCGCGCCTCGACTACCTGCGGCCGGCGCTCGAAGACCTCGAGCATTATCTCGACGAGCGCCCGGACGCCGACGACGCGACCGTCGTCGAGTCGCAGCTGACCGAGCTGCGGCAACGGATGCAGCGCGGCGACGAAGACTGACGCTGCACGCGCCCGCTCGGCTGCGTAGAACGGTAGCGCGCACAACGCCGAACGCGGCACGCCGCGCATCGCGGCCCGATGCTGGCCGCCACGGTCGAAAAAAAAGCCGCCCCGACGGGGCGGCTTGCGGCTCACGGCCGATCGTGCTGCTTACTTCAGCGCGTCGAACGCACGGTCGCGGATCTCGTCGACGGTGCCGAGACCGGAGATCTTCCGGTACTGCGGCGCCTTCAGGCCGTTCTCCTCGCCGCGCGCCGCCCAGTCGCCGTAGTAGGTGATGAGCGGCTTGGTCTGCGCTTCGTACACTTCGAGGCGCTTCTTGACCGTCTCTTCCTTGTCGTCGTCGCGCTGGATCAGCGGCTCGCCGGTGACGTCGTCGAGGCCTTCGACCTTCGGCGGGTTGAACTTGACGTGATAGGTGCGGCCCGACGCCGGGTGCATGCGGCGACCGCTCATGCGCTCGATGATTTCCGAGAACGGCACGTCGATTTCCAGCACGTAGTCGATCGCGACGCCGGCTTCCTTCATCGCGTCGGCCTGCGCGATCGTGCGCGGGAAGCCGTCGAACAGGTAGCCGTTCGCGCAGTCCGCTTCCTTCAGGCGCTCCTTCACGAGGCCGATGATCAGATCGTCCGTGACGAGCTTGCCTTCATCCATGAAGCGCTTCGCCTCGATGCCGAGCGGGGTGCCGGCCTTCACGGCCGCGCGCAGCATGTCGCCCGTCGAAATCTGCGGGATGCCGAATTTTTCCTTGATGAAGTTTGCCTGGGTGCCCTTTCCCGCGCCGGGCGCGCCCAACAGGATCAAACGCATGGTGATATCTCCAAGTATGTAGATTCGTATGGCGAGGCTCAAAGGCGTCGGCAACAGCGTGCGCGGGGCTTGCCTGGCGCGCGGCGGGACCGGTCTGACGCGGCGCGTCGGCTTGGCGACGCGCGGCTGCCGGCAGGGCCGCGGGGCGGGGTCAAGCGAGGACGCGCAGGTCGCGGACGGCTCGCACAACCGTCCGATTATGCCACGGGTTATTTTGAATCCGGCCGAAAAAGGGCCTGCACGCGTTCGAGATCGGCCGGCGTATCGATGCCGGCTTCGGGCGCGTGCGCGGTGATCATCACGGCGATCCGCTCGCCGTGCCACATCGCGCGCAGCTGTTCGAGCTGCTCTGCCTGCTCGATCGGCGCCTGCGCGAGCGACGGATACGTGCGCAGGAAACGCGCGCGGTACGCGTAGAGGCCGATGTGCCGGTACACCGGAAACGCCGGCGCGGGCATCGCCGCGACGTCGGGCCAGTGCGGCTGGTACGCATCGCGGCTCCACGGGATCGGCGCGCGCGAGAAGTAGAGCGCGACGCTTCGTGCGTCGAGCGCGACCTTGACAATGTTCGGATTGAACACGTCGGCCGCCGTGTGGATCGGGTGCGCGGCGGTCGCGATCGCGCAGGCCGGATGCGCGGCCAGGTGCGACGCTACGTCGCGGACCAGCGCCGGATCGATCAGCGGCTCGTCGCCCTGCACGTTGACGACGACCGTGTCGTCGCTCCACCCGAACGCAGCCGCGACTTCGGCGAGGCGGTCGGTGCCGGACGGATGGTCGGCGCGCGTGAGCACCGCTTCGAAGCCGTGCTCGCGCGCGGCGTCGAGCACGCTCTGCGCGTCGGACGCGACGAGCACCTGCTGCGCGCCTGCTTCACGCGCCCGTTCGGCGACGCGCACGACCATCGGCTTGCCGCCGAGATCGGCGAGCGGCTTGTTCGGAAGCCGGGTCGACGCGAGCCGGGCGGGAATGACGGCGATGAAGGGCGGCGGATGGGTCATCGGACGGAACGGAAGCAGGTGACGGAAGCGGCGTGCGGTGCGTGCGCGGCGCACGCGGGGCGGCATGGACGTGCCTGGGCCGGGACGAGCGGCCAGGTTCAGCGGCCGGGTTCAGCGGCCGGCCGGGTCGACCGGCGTGCCTTCGACGGTCTGGCGCGCCTCGTCGACCAGCATCACGGGAATGCCGTCGCGGATCGGATAGGCGAGCTTGTCCGCGTTGCAGATCAGCTCCTGCGCGGCGCGGTCATAGTGGAGCGGGCCTTTGCAGATAGGGCACACGAGAATTTCAAGCAGGCGAGCGTCCACGGAGTTTCTCCACAACGAGGGCAATGAGGCGAGGATCGAGCGCGGCTTCGACAGGGACGACCCAGATTCGAGCGTCGCGCCAGGAAGCGCCCAATTTTACTGCATCCTTCTCGGTGATCAGGATCGTGTCGACCTGATCGCCGTCGAACGGATTGTGCGCGAACGCGTAGTGGTCGGGCAGCGCGCGGGTCGCCGGCGCGAGGCCGGCCGCGCGCAGCGTCGCGAAGAAGCGCTCGGGCGCGCCGATGCCGGCCGCCGCGAGCACGCGCTCGCCGGCAAACTGCGACAGCGGGCGGCGCAGCGCCGGCTGGTCGAGATGCCACGCGGCGCCGGGCGCGAGCGCGAGTGCGTAGGTGTCGGGCCACGGCGGCAGCGCGCCGCTGTACGGATCGTTGACGAGGGTCGCGTCGCGGCGCCGCGACAGCGGCTCGCGCAGCGGCCCGGCCGGCAGCAGGAAGCCGTTGCCGCCGAGCCGGTGATCGAACACGACGAGCTCGACCGTGCGCGCGAGGCGGTAGTGCTGCAGGCCGTCGTCGCTGACGATCACGTCGACGTCCGGGTGCGCGGCGCGCAGCGCCTGCGCGGCCGCGACGCGATCCGGGCAGACCCACACGGGCGCGTCGGTGCGGCGGGCGATCAGCAGCGGCTCGTCGCCGGCCTCGCTCGCGCGCGAGCGAGGTGTCACCGCGGTCGGCGTGCGCACGTTCGCGCCGTAGCCGCGCGACACGACGCCGGGCGTGAAGCCGGCGGCGCGCAGCGCATCGACGAGCGCGATCACGGTCGGCGTCTTGCCGGTGCCGCCGACGGTCACGTTGCCGACCACGACGACCGGCACGCCGACGTCGACCGGCTTCTTCCAGCCTTGCGCGTAGGCCGCGCGGCGCAGCGCCGCGCACAGCCCGAATACGCACGCGAACGGCGTGAGCGCCCACGCGAGTGCGCCGCGGCGCTGCCATTCGCGCGTGAGGCGCGTCTCGAGCCGGGCGAGCGGGCCGCCGGGCGTGCTCATCGGTCAGCGCGCGGCGTGTGGCGCCGCGTGGCGTTGGACGGGGTCGTCAAGGCGAATTCTCCGGATGGCGGCGCAAGCCGCGGGTTCTGCGGAAGGCGGCACTCTAGCGCGCGGCGCGCCGGCCCGGCAAGCGCCGCGCCGTCACGACGCGGGCGGGGCCGGATCGCCCGGGCCTGTGGATAACTCTGTGAAGAACCCGGCGGGCGATCGCCGCACATGCCCGTCCGGTGGGCTTCGAATCGGATGAGAATCATTTTCAAAGATTTAAAACTTTTTAAAAATCAACGTGTTGTCACAAATTGTCAGGGGTTTTGGGGAATTTTGCGGGGTTTTTTGCAGTCGATTGCCCGGGTGTGGACACTTTCCGCTTTGTGCAATGCACGCATCGCTGCTGGACGCCGGGCGGATGTCGGACTATCGTGTCGCCGCCAGCATTCAACCGATCGTCCATGCTTTCCGACTCCTCATTTACCGCGCCGGGCGCGACGCGCGGCGGCGACGAAGTGATTCCCGTCTCGGTCCTCAACCGCGCGATTTCGACGATGCTCGAGCGCTCGTTTCCGCTGCTGTGGGTCGCGGGCGAAGTATCGAATTTCACGCGCGCTGCGAGCGGCCACTGGTATTTCTCGATCAAGGACCAGCAGGCGCAGATGCGCTGCGTGATGTTCCGCGGCCGCGCGCAATACGCGGAGTTCACGCCGCGCGAAGGCGACCGGATCGAGGTGCGCGCGGTCGTCACGATGTACGAGCCGCGCGGCGAGGTGCAGCTCAACGTCGAGGCCGTGCGGCGCACCGGGCAGGGGCGTCTGTACGAGGCGTTCCTGCGGCTCAAGGCGCAGCTCGAGGCGGAGGGCCTGTTCGCGCCCGAGCGCAAGCGGCCGCTGCCCGCGCATCCGCGCGCGATCGGCATCGTCACGTCGCTGCAGGCCGCCGCGCTGCGCGACGTGCTGACCACGCTCGCGCGCCGCGCGCCGCACGTGCCGGTGATCGTCTATCCGGCGCCCGTGCAGGGCGCGGGTTCGGCCGAGAAGCTCGTCGCGGCGGTCGAGACCGCCAACGCGCGGCGCGAGGTCGACGTGCTGCTCGTGTGCCGCGGCGGCGGCTCGATCGAGGATCTGTGGTCGTTCAACGACGAGGCGCTCGCGCGTGCGATCGCGGCGAGCGCGCTGCCCGTCGTCAGCGGCGTCGGGCACGAAACCGATTTCACGATCGCCGATTTCGCCGCCGACGTGCGTGCGCCGACGCCGACCGGCGCGGCCGAACTGGTGAGCCCGCAGCGCGCGCTGCTGCTGCGCGAGGTGAGCGACCGGCAGGGCGCGCTCGCGCGCGGGATGCGCCGCGTGCTCGAACAGCGTGCGCAGCAGCTCGACTGGCTCGCGCGCCGGCTCGTCAGCCCGGCCGAACGGCTGCAGCGGCAGCGCACGCATATCGAGCAGCTCGCGGTGCGCCTCGCGTCCGCGGCGGCGCGGCCGGTGCGCGACGCGCGCGCCCGCTTCGCGCTTGCGCAATTGCGCTGGCAGCGCGCGCGGCCCGACGTGACGCAGGCGCGTCACGCGCTCGCCGGGCTGGAGCAGCGTCTTTCGGTCGCGCTGCAGCGCCGCCACGAACGCGACACGGCGCGCGTGGCAGCCTGTGCGGCGCGGCTCGAGGTGCTGAGCCCGCAACGCACGCTCGAGCGCGGCTATGCGGCGCTCATCGATGCGCAGACGGGCCGCGCGGTGCGCGCGCCGAGCGCGCTGAAGCCGCAGCGGCGGCTGACCGTGCATCTCGCCGAAGGCTCGGCGGACGTATCGCTCGCCGACGTGCAGCCGCGGCTCACCGACACGATCTGACCGCCCGCGGCGGCTGCGCTGCGCACGTCGCGCGCACGTGTGCGCCGTGCGCGCGGCAGGAACGGATACTGCGCGCCGCATCGGCTTGCCCGCTATCCCGCCGGATGCAGCGCCAGCGCCGATTTTCCGCATACGGCGGACGAATACCCGTGAGTTTGCGGGGTTATTCGTCCTCGCCTACAATCGAACGCTCGGCAGCATTCAACACAGCCTCCCTACATACTCAACGAAGGAATCGCCATGGCTCATACGCTCCCGCCGCTCCCGTACGCTGAAGACGCGCTCGCGCCGACCATCTCGCAAGAGACGATCCAGTACCACTACGGCAAGCATCACCAGGCTTATGTGACGAACCTGAACAACCTGATCCCCGGCACGGAATTCGAAAACCTGTCGCTGGAAGAGATCGTGAAGAAGTCGTCGGGCGGCATTTTCAACAACGCCGCGCAAATCTGGAACCACACGTTCTTCTGGAACAGCCTGTCGCCGAACGGCGGCGGCGCTCCGACGGGCGCGCTGGGCGACGCGATCAATGCGAAGTGGGGCTCGTACGACGCGTTCAAGGAAGCCTTCACGAAGGCGGCGGTCGGCACGTTCGGCTCGGGCTGGGCATGGCTCGTGAAGAAGGCGGACGGTTCGCTCGACATCGTGTCGACGAGCAACGCGGCAACGCCGCTGACGACGGCCGACAAGCCGCTGCTGACGATCGACGTGTGGGAGCACGCGTACTACATCGACTACCGCAACGCGCGTCCGAAGTTCGTCGAAGCGTTCTGGAACATCGTGAACTGGGACTTCGCCGCGAAGAACTTCGCGTAAGTCCGCGGGTGCCGCGCGCCGTCACGGCGCGCCGTGCGCTCCAGCTAAAAGCCCTCGAAACGGAACGCTTCGAGGGCTTTTTCGTTTTCCGTCGCGCTGCGCCTCACGCGGCGCGGGATCAGATCAACGTCGTCGCCGCCCAGCCGAGCGCCGCGCTCGCGATCACGACGGCCCACGGCGGCACGCGCCAGAACACCAGCGCAATGAACGCGACGAGCGCGGCCGCGAAATCGCGCGCCGACACGATCGTCTCGCGCCATACCGGCTGATACAGCGCGGCGAGCAGCAGCCCGACGACCGCCGCATTGACGCCCGCGAGCGCCGCCTGCATGCGCGTGCTGCGGCGCAGGCGTTCCCAGAACGGCGTGGTGCCCGCGACCAGCAGGAACGACGGCGCGAAGATCGACACGAGCGCGAGCGTTGCGCCGAGCCAGCCGTTCGGCGCATCGCGCAGCGCCGCGCCGAGGAACGCCGCGAACGTGAACAGCGGCCCCGGCACCGCCTGCGCGACACCGTAGCCGGCCAGAAACGCCGAATCGCCGACCCAGCCCGGCGCGACGACGGCGGCCTGCAGCAGCGGCAGCACCACGTGGCCGCCGCCGAACACCAGCGCACCGGTGCGGAAGAACGCGTCGACCACCGCGAGCGCGTGCGAATGGAGCGCATCGGCCGCGAGCGGCAGCGCGACGAGCAGTGCGGCGAACAGCACGAGCCACAACGCGCCCGCGCGGTGCGAGACGTGCAGCGGCAACGGCTCGTGCGCGCCGCGCTCGGGCTGCGGCAGTAGCACGAGGCCGGCCGCGCCGGCCGCCGCGATCACGACGACCTGCAGCCATGCGGCCGGCGCGAACAGCGCGACGCACGCGGCGAGCGCCATCAGGGTGACGCGGCGCGCATCCGGGCACAGCGTGCGCGCCATGCCCCACACCGCCTGCGCGATCACCGCGACCGACACGATCCGCAGCCCGTGCAGCGCGCCGGTCGCGATCGGCATGCCGGCCGCGTGCATGCCGAGCGCGACCAGCGTCATCGCGAGCGCGGACGGCAGTGTGAAGCCGAGCCACGCGGCGAACATCCCGGCATAGCCGGCGCGCGACAGCCCGATGGCCATCCCGACCTGGCTGCTCGCCGGGCCCGGCAGGAACTGGCACAGGCCGACGAGATCCGCATACGCGCGCTCGCTGAGCCAGCCGCGCCGCGTGACGAACGCCTCGCGGAAGTAGCCGAGATGCGCGACGGGGCCGCCGAACGACGTGAGGCCAAGCCGCAGGAACGCGACGAACACGGGCCATGCGTGGCGCGGTGCAGCGGTGACGGTCGAGGTGTCGTGGTTCAAGAGTGGATTCGGGCAAGAGGTGAGAGGGGAGGCGTCGCCACGATAGCGCGATAGTGCGATGCCGTGACGACGGAAATGCGGCGCTGCGATAGCGCGGCGGCTTCACGCACGCGGCCGCAGCCGCCGTCACGGCATGTCGTCGGGCAGCCCGCTTGCGCGCCGCAGCGCGTCGACGTCGACGAGTTCGATCTCGCCGACGTGCAGCCGCACCACGCCGTCCGTCTCCAGCGATTTCAGCAGCTGATTCGTGGTCTGCCGCGTCAGCGACAGCATCGCCGCGAGCTTTTCCTGCGACAGCCGGATGCGCGTGCGGCCGGCGCTGATCCCGCCGTAGCCGTCGGCGATCATCAAGAGGCGCGCGGCGAGCCGCTGCGCGGCCGGCATCACGCTGATCGACTCGACGGTCAGGAAGCTGAGCCGCAGCTTCTGCGCCATCAGCAGCGCGAATTGCCGCCAGTATTGCGGCGTCGCGTCGAGGATCGCGAGCAGCGCCGCCTGCGGCACGTGCAGCAGCAGCGTGTCGTCGAGCGCGATCGCGTCGTGCGTGCGCGGCAGGCCGTCGAACAGCGCGATCTCGCCGAACCACGTGACCGGCTCGGCCACCGTCAGCAGCGCCTCCTTGCCCTGCGGATCGACCGCGCCTATCGTGAGGGAGCCGCCCAGCACGGCGTACAGCCCGCACGGCGGGTCGCCGCGGCGGAACAGCGCGTGGCCGGCCGGCAGGCGGCGCAGCACGGCGCGCGCGAGCAACGCCGCGCGCAATGCTTGCGGCAGCGCGGCGAACCACGGATGCGCGTCGAGTTGCGGCAGGTATCGGGCGAAAGGCGCGGGAGCGAAAGGCTCGGGGTCGAAGGACTCGGGCATGGGCGGCGCGATGTCGGGTAGCCGACAGAGGTTCTCGGGCGTGACGGGCATCATAGCGCGCATCGAACGACTAGGAGACGCCATGAAGACCCTTGAAGACCATCTTTCCCAGTACGCGGCGTATCACCGCGACGCACGCAATATCGCGACGCATCTGGTCGGCATCCCGATGATCGTGTTCGCGGTCGAGGTGCTGCTGTCGCGGCCGGCGTTCGGCGCGCCGGCGGGCATCGCGCTGTTGCCGGCGCTGCTGCTCACGATCGCGTTCGCCGTGTTCTACCTGCGCGTCGACCTGCGCTTCGGCGCCGTCATGACGGCGCTGTTCGCGCTCGGCCTGTGGGCCGGGCAGACGCTCGCCGCGCTGCCGACCGCGCAATGGCTCGGCATCGGGATCGGCGCGTTCGTCGTCGGCTGGATCGTGCAGTTCGTCGGGCACTGGTTCGAGGGGCGCAAGCCCGCGTTCGTCGACGATCTCGTCGGGCTGATGGTCGGGCCGCTGTTCGTCGTCGCCGAGGTCGCGTTCTTCGCGGGGCTGCGCGGCGACGTGCGGCGCGTGGTCGAGGAGCGGGCCGGGCCCGTGCACGGCGGCGCGCACGACGCGCATGTCTGAACGGCCGATGGCGGGCATTTGCATGCTCGGCGCGCGGATGCTCGCGATCGATCCGCTCGCGCGCTCGTCGATGTCCGACGACCTCGCCGCGCGCCGGCCGACCGAAGTCGAGTGGATCAACGGCGAGGTGGTGCGTCCGCGCCCGTGAATGCGCGGCTGTGGGCGGCGTTGGCGAAGTGAGCGCCGGACGCCAAACGATTGCGTGCCGATGTGACGCCGTGCAATGACTAAGATGGGATAGGCGTCATGTGACGCCACTGCGGAGCGCAATCGTCATGGTGGATCGCCCGACACTCGACGCGTACGACACCTACGCCGCCGACTATGCCCAGCTCTGGCTCGACGAGGGGCCGCCCGACGACATGTATGCGCTCCTCGAACAGCATTTCGCGCCGGGACCGACGGCGGACGTCGGCTGCGGCGCGGGACGCGATACGGCCTGGCTTGAATCCCGCGGCTTCGACGTGCGCGGCTACGACGCGAGCGCGGCGCTGCTCGACGAGGCGCGCCGCCGCCATCCCGGCCTGCGCTTCGAGCAGGCGGCGCTGCCGGCGCTTTCCGGCGTGCCGTCCGGCGCGTTCCGCAACGTGCTGTGCGAGACCGTGGTGATGCACCTGGATCAGGTCGAGGCGGCGGCCGCCGCCGCGCGGCTCGTCGATCTGCTCGCGCCGGGCGGCACGCTGTACATGAGCTGGCGGGTTGCCGGCAGCGGGTCGCTGCGCGACGAGCGCGGGCGCCTGTACACGGCGCTCGACGGCGCACGGATGCGCGCGGCGCTCGGCGGCGGCGTGCAGGTGATCGACGAGCATGAAGTCGTCAGCGCGTCGTCGGGCAAGCGCGTGCACCGGCTGATCGTCCGCAGGGCGGACGGGGCGGCCTGACGCAGGTTCGCATGATGCGAGCGCGGCGTTGCGGGCGTCAGTCGCGGTGCGCGGCCGCTTCCCAGTTGATGTCGACGCAGAGCACCTGCATCCCGCCGGCGACGGGCGCGGCGATCGACGCGGTCACGCACAGGTGCGCTTCGTTGATCGACAGGTAGGGCGGCGTCAGGTGCACGCGGCCCGGCGTGCGCATCGCGTGGATGAAGTACGGGCGGCGCTCCCAGCTCGCGCCTTCGGAGTGCAGCAGCGGGCGGAAGCGCTTCGCGCGTTGCGACACGCTGCCGCGCGCGAGCACGTTGTCGCCGATCTGCCGCCCGGACGCGTCGAGCAGGAAGCAGCGCGCGGTCTCAGGCAGGCCGAGCACCGTGGCGGCCGCGTCGATGAGCGTGTCGCCCGCGCCGAGCTTCGTGCCGGCCTCCTCGAGCGCGGCGACGTACGGCGCGAGCCGCGTCTCGCCTGCGATCGCTCGCGTTCCGCGACGCGCAGGCGCAGCGCGGCCGACAGCGTATCCATGCAGCCCGCCGCGGCCTGCGGCTGCACCGGCTCGACGCTCGGGCCCGCGAAATACTGGCCCTGCACGAAATCGACGTCGCATTCGAGCGCGATCAGCGCGTCGCGCTCGGTCGCGAGGCCGCCCATCAGCACGAGCTGGCCGGATTCGTGCAGCAGCGACACGAGCCCCGGCAGCACCCGTTCGAGATGCGAATGCTCGCTCGCCTGCGCGAGGATGCCGCGGTCGAGCGTGACGATGTCGGGGTGCAGGTGCCAGACGCGGTCGATGTTCGAATGCTTCGCGCCGAAGCCGCCGAGCGCGATCAGGAAGCCGGCCTTGCGCAGGCCGTCGACGATCGCCGCATAGCGCGGCGTCTCGCCGCCCGCCTGCTCGGGCACCTCGAGCACCACGCGGTGCGGCGGCAGGCCGAGCGCCTTCAGGTTCGCGAGCAGCGCGTCGCCGTAGACGGTGTCCATCAGCGCCGCGGGATGCAGGCTCAGGAAGAGCCATTCGTCGTGGCTGTCGAACGCATGGAAATTGCCGAGGTGCAGCGATTCGGCGAGCCGGCCGAGCTCGAGCAGGTCGCCGCGCCGCGCGGCCTGCGTGAAGACCTCGTGCGATGCGACCTGGCGGCTTTCCTCGTCGTGCGCGCGCAGCGACGCGTGATAGCCGATTGCGCGCCGGTGCGATACGGAAAACACGGGCTGGAACACGCTGAAGACGGTATAGCCGCCGTACAGCACGGTGCGCCGGTTGCCGTCGTCGCCGGCAACGGGGCGGGGCGGCTGAAAGCCGGGGGGATCGATGTCGATCATGCTCATCATCATGATGTCGGCCGGGGGAGGCTGCCAGTTTACCTACAGAATAGGCGAGCAAGAAGCGTGCGCAATCGCGCGGCCGGTGCGGCCCGCTGCCGCGGTGCGAGCGCGGGCGTCGGCCGGGCCGGTTGCACCGTTGTGGTGCGCCGCATGCCGGTGCGCCGTCCGAACCGGGGCGCGCCGGCCCGCGTCATGCGCGCTCGGACGGATCGGTCTTGCGTGCCGCGCCCCGAATCTCCGGCGCGAGCTGCGCGAAGATCCACGCCGACCCCGCGGTGATCACGCCGACGCAGATGAAGGTCGCGTGGAACGCGGGCAGCGTGTTGCTCGGCGTCACGCTGCGCAGCATCCCGGTGAAGGTCGCGAGCAGCGCGCCGGCGACCGTCACGCCGAGGCTCATCGACAGCATCTGCACGAGCGAGAACAGGCTGTTGCCGCTGCTCGCGCCGCCGGTGCCGAGATCCTTCAGCGTCAGCGTGTTCATCGCGGTGAACTGCATCGAGTTGAAGCCGCCGAACAGCGCGAGCTGCGCGACCTTGAGCCACACGGGCATCGAATCGTGCATCAGCGCGAAGCTCGCCATCATCACGCCGACCATGACCGTGTTCGCGAGCAGCACGTTGCGGTAGCCGTGCTTCGTGATGAGGCGCGTGATGAGGCGCTTCGAGGACATCCCGGCCGCCGCGACCGGCAGCATCATCAGGCCCGCCTCGAACGCGGTGTAGCCGAGGCTCACCTGCAGCAGCAGCGGGATCAGGTACGGCATCGCGCCGCTGCCGATCCGCGCGAACAGGTTGCCGAGCAGGCCGACGCTGAACGTGTGGATCCGGAACAGCTCGAGCGAGAAGATCGGCTGCGGTGCGCGCACCGCGTACAGCCCGTAGGCGACGAAGCACGCGAGGCTCAGGATCAGCAGCACGAGCACGGCCGCATGCTGCATGCCGAGGTCGGCGAGCCCGTCGAGCGACAGCGAGATCGCGACCATGCCGATCGTCAGCAGCAGATAGCCCTTCAGGTCGAAGCGGCCGGCGGCGGGATTGCGCGCGTCGGGCATCGAATACCAGGTCGCGATGCAGCCCGCGACGCCCACCGGCACGTTGATCAGGAAGATCCAGTGCCACGACGCGACCTTCACGAGCCAGCCGCCGAGCGTCGGGCCGATCAGCGGGCCGATCAGGCCCGGAATCGCGACGAACGACAGCGCCGGCAGGTAGCGCTCGGCCGGGAACGTGCGCAGCACCGCGAGCCGACCGACCGGCAGCAGCATTGCGCCGCCGATCCCCTGCACGACGCGGAACACGACGAGCTGCGGCAGCGTGTGCGCGTTCGCGCACAGCAGCGAGCCCAGCGAAAAGACCAGGATCGCACTGAGGAACACCCGCCGCGTGCCGAGCGTATCGGCGAGCCAGCCGGACACCGGGATCATCACCGCCATCGTCAGCGAATACGCGATTACGACCGACTGCATCCGCAGCGGCGATTCGCCGAGGCTCGCCGCCATCGACGGCAGCGCGGTGTTGACGATCGTCGCGTCGAGCGTCTGCATGAAGAAGCCCGTCGCGACGAGCCAGAGCATCACGGTGAGGTTCTTTTCGCCGGGGGCGGCGGCGGGCGGGCGTTGAAACATGGAGTGGACCGATGGTGCGGGACAGCCGACATTGTAGGGAAAGCCGCCGCACCCCGCAGAACGGGGCAGCCGCCGCAGCAGCGTCGAACGGACGCTCGTGCGCCGGCGCGCCGGTACAGTTCAGCCGAAAGTGTCCGCAGGCGTATCTGTCGGCGTCGTGCCCGGGTCCGGAATACTGGAGCCATCGAAACCACGCGGACCGGAGGCGACCATGCGTGAACTGCGACTCTACGAAATGGACGGCAACGAACCGGCCGCGCGGTGGCGCATCGTCGATCGCACCGACCTGCACGTCGCCGACGGCGACCTGTGGGTGACGATCGAGGGCCGCCCGGCCGATTACTGGCTGCACGCCGGCGAATCGCTGGCGCTGCTGCCCGGCATGCGCGTGTGGGTCAGCGCGGCGGCCGGCGGTGCGGTGTTCGCGTTCGGTCCGCAGGCCGCGCGCGCTCGTCAGGCCGTGCCGCTCACGTGGCGCTGGCTCGACGCTGCGCGCGGCCGCGTGGGTCAGGCCGGCGCGACGCTGCCGACGTAGCGTGCGCGCGGCCGGATCAGCTTGCCGTCCGCGTACTGTTCGAGTGCGTGCGCGATCCAGCCGGCCGTGCGGCCGGCCGCGAACAGCGTGAACGCGGCGCCGTCGGGCAGCGCGAGCGTGCGTTCCAGCGCCGCGAGCGCGTAGTCGATCGTCGGCCGCTGCCCGGTTGCCGCTTCGACGCGCGTGGCGAGCGCGAGCGCCGCGCGCAGCGGCTGCCGTTCGGGCTGCGTCGCGCAAAGCGCATCGAGCAGCGCGCGTGCGCGCGGATCGCCGTCGGGATAGAGCGGATGCGCGAAGCCGGCCAGCGCCGTGCGCGCGCCCTCGCTGCGCTCGTCGCGCGCGAGCCGCTGCGCGAGGTAGCGATCGAGGTCGGCGGCGCGGGCCGCTTCGTCGAGCAGCGTGCCGGCCCGGAACGTCTCGCCGCCGTGGCGCGGGCCGGCCAGCGCCGCGAGCCCGCCCGCGATCGCGCCGAACAGGTGGCTGCCGGTCGACGCGATGCAGCGCACCGCGAACGTCGACGGGTTCAGTTCGTGATCCGCGCACAGCACGAGCGCCCGGCGCAGCAGGTCGGCGTCGGCGCGCCGCCGGATGCCCCACGCGGCGGCGAGCTGCCGATGCACGGGCGCGTCGCGCGGCGCGACGCCGGCCAGCGCCGCGGCCGTCACGCGCAGCAGCAGCGCGGCGGTGTCGAGTTGCGCGTCGCATCCTGGCGCCCACCGGCCGGGCAGCGATGCGGCCGCGGCCGGCAGCAGCATGAGCGTGCGCTCGAGCGGCGCGAGATGCGCCCACGGGCGCGCCCAGTCGCTCCATTGCGCGGCGTCGAAACCGGTCGACGCGAGCGACGCAGCGGCAAGCCGCGCCGGCGCGCAATCCCATAGCCGCGCGGCCGTTTCCTCGAGCGTCGCGTCGTGGGCGAGCGTGAGCGCATCGATGCCACGATAGTAGAGGCGGCCGTCGGCGATCTGCGTGATGCGCGATTCGAGCACCGGCACGCCCCAGTCGAGCGAGCGTTCGGCGACGCCGCCCGCGCGCTTCGCATCGGCGCGGCGGCGCGCGAGCAGGCGCACTTCGTCCGCGTCGTAGCGGCGGCGCTTGCTGCCGCCGTCGGGCAGCGAGCGCAGCAGGCCGCGGCTCACGTACGCATAGAGGGTGCTGATGCTGACGCCGAGAATGTCCGCGGCTTGCGGCGCGCTGAGAGACCTCATTCGATCACTCCTGTCGGTGCGCATGAAGCGCGGCCCGGCTACAACTATTCGTTATGCGTTGATTCGCGCAATCAAGATTGATCGCGTCCGTCGCGAATTCTAGACTCGATTCCGTTTTCCCAACGGCGCACTCGCACGATGACACCCGAACTCGCATTGACCCGTTTGTGGCAACTCGCACACGGCGAGCCCGACGCACTGGCTCGCGTGACCGTGACCGGGCAGGACCCGACGTTGCCGTCCACCTTCCATGTCGGCACGCTGGCCGCGGCATCGATCGCGGCGGCCGGGCTGGCGGCCGCCGAGTGCCATCGGCTTCGCACGGGCGTCGCGCAGCGCGTCGACGTGTCGGTGCGCGACGCGCTCGTCGCGTTTCGCAGCGAGCGCTACCTGCGCGTCGACGACGGGCCGCCGCCCGAGCTGCGGCATCCGGTGACGGGCTTCTACGAGACGCGCGATGCGCGCTGGATCCAGTTGCACGCGAACTTCCCGCATCACCTGCGCGGCATACTCGGCGTGCTCGGCTGCGGCGAGCGCCGGGCGGAAGTCGCGGCGGCGATCCGCACGCGGGACGGCGCGCCGCTCGACGCCGCACTCGCGGACGCGGGCCTGTGCGCGGCGCTGATCAGAACACCTGACGAATGGGCGGCGCACGAACAGGCGCGCGCGCTCGCGGCGCTGCCGCTGTTCGAGATCGAACGCATCGGCGACGCGCCGGTGCAGGCGCTCGGCGGCGGCGACGCGAGCCGGCCGCTCGCGGGCGTGCGCGTGCTCGATCTCACGCGCATCATCGCGGGCCCGGTCGCCGGCCGCACGCTCGCGTCGCATGGCGCGCAGGTGCTGCTCGTCAATGGCCCGCATCTGCCGAACATCGCGCCGCTCGTGATCGACAACGGGCGCGGCAAGCGGTCCGCGTGGCTCGATCTGCGCGACGCCGCGGGCGTCGGCGCGCTGCATGCGCTGGCGTGCGACGCGGACGTGTTCGTGCAGTCGTACCGCCCGGGCGCGCTCGCGGCACGCGGCTTCGCGCCCGAGGCGCTCGCGCAGCGGCGGCCGGGCATCGTGTGCGTGTCGATTTCCGCGTACGGGCGCGCGGGGCCGTGGTCGCGGCGGCGCGGCTTCGACAGCCTCGTGCAGTCCGCGAGCGGGATCGCATGGCGCGAGCGGCAGGCGGCCCACGCGGACGCGCCGCGTCACCTGCCGTGCCAGGCGCTCGATCATGCGACCGGCTATCTCGCGGCGTTCGGCGCGATGATCGCGCTGGCGCGCCGTGCGCGCGAAGGCGGCAGCTGGCAGGTGCGGCTGTCGCTCGCGCAGACGGGCCGCTGGCTGCAGTCGTTCGGCCTCGTGCCGGACGGCGCGCATGCGCCCGAGATCACGCCCGACGACGTGCGCGACCGGCTCGACCGGATCGCGTCGCCGTTCGGCGTCGTCGATGCGGTGCGCCCGGCGGAACGGCTGTCGGCGACGCCGCCGCGCTTCACGCAACCGCCGGTGCCGCTCGGCAGCGACGACGCGCGCTGGCTGTGAGCCAAGGCGGCGCGCCCCGCGCTACCTGCGCAGCTCGACGACGAAGTCGTAGTAGTCGTTGCGGCAGTAGGTGTCGGTCAGCTCGATCGCGCGCTGGTCGGCCGTATAGCCGATCCGCGTGATCAGCAGCAGCGCGTCGTGCGGCGCGATGCCCATCTGCCGCGCGATCTCGTCGGTCGCGTTGACCGCGCGGAAGTGCTGCAGCGCGCGCACGATCGGCGTGCCGCGCGCTTCGAGGTAGCTGTACAGCGAATCGCCGATCGCCTGCGGATCGGGGATCAGCGTCGCGGGAAACGTCGAGTTCTCGACGGCCATCACGATGCCGTCGGCGAGGCGCAGACGTTTCAATCGTGTAACCGACGCGGCCGGCGACAGCCCGAGCTGGATCACTTCGTCGCGGCTCGCGGGCTGGATCTCGCGCGCGAGCCATTGCGAACTCGGCTTGAAGCCGCGCCGTTCGAGCATCTCGCTGAAGCTCGACAGGCGCGACAGCGGATCCTCGTAGCGCGGCTGGATGAAATTGCCCGCGCCTTGCGTGCGGCGGATCAGCCCCTGTTCGACGAGCAGCGCGATCGCCTTGCGCGCGGTGATGCGCGACACGCCGAGCGCCTCCGACAGCACGCGCTCGGACGGCAACGCCTCGCCGGCCGTCCAGCGGTTGTCGTGAATCGCGTCGCCGAGCTTGCGGGCGAGCTGCAGATAGAGCGGGGTATCGTTGTCGGGGTCGGGGCGCAGGTCCTGCCAGCGGTCGTCCGTCGTTGACTTCATGGAATGGGTATCGATCAGGTTGGGCCATTCTAAGTCATCATGCGGCGCCGTTATAGCCGGTTTTTGCCGCACGGCGGTCGCGCGCCGCGCCGAATGGCTACACTGATGCGTCGCATTCCGTACCACCGACGCCGCGCGCGGCCACGCACGGCCACGAATTTGCAGCGAGGAGCGCATGATGATGAAGGACACGATCGCCACGGTCGTCCTGCCCGACGGCGAGACGATCCCGAAGCTGGGGCAGGGGACGTGGGAGATGGGCGAGCGCGCGTCCCGGCGCGCGGACGAAATTGCCGCGCTGCGCGAGGGCATCGCGCTCGGCATGACGTTGATCGATACCGCAGAGATGTACGGCGACGGCGCGACCGAAGAACTCGTCGGCCACGCGCTCGACGGCTTGCGCGACGACGTGTTTCTCGTCAGCAAGGCGTATCCGCATCATGCGAGCCGCCGGGGCGTCGTGGCCGCGTGCGAAGCGAGCCTCAAGCGCCTGCGCACCGATCGCATCGATCTCTATCTGCTGCACTGGCGCGGCTCGGTGCCGCTCGAGGAGACGGTCGAGGGCTTCGACGCGCTACGACGCGCCGGCAAGATCCGCCACTGGGGCGTGAGCAATTTCGATACGGCCGACATGCAGGAGCTCGTCGATGAGGCAGGCGGCGCGGCGTGCGCGACCAATCAGATCCTTTACAACATCGCGCGGCGCGGGCCGGAGTTCGATCTGCTGCCATGGCTCGCGGCGCGCCGGATCCCGGCGATGGCGTACAGCCCGGTCGATCATGCGCGTCTGCCGAAGCACTCGCCGCTCGACGAAATTGCCCGCGTGCGCGGCGTGTCGGTGATGCGTGTCGCGCTGGCCTGGGTGCTTGCGCAGCCCGGCGTGTTCGCGATCCCGAAGGCGGCGCGGATCGAGCACGTGCGAGACAACCGCGCCGCGCTCGATCTCGTGTTGAGCGATGACGAGCGCACGCAGCTGGACGCGTACTTCCGTCCACCGCGCAGCAAGCGCGCGCTCGAAATGCTCTGAAGCGATCGCGGGATGCGGTGCGCCGGTTGGTGGCCGCAGGTGTTGCCGCGGTTGCCGTTGTCGTTCGTTTCTGCGCACACGGACGGCCGTGTACCACGCAGATGGCGAGCCTCGCGCCATCGATCGACTACGCGCCGATATGCCGCACGACAGCGCCGGAAACACCGTCGCCGGTGTGCGCTGTGTTGCCGCGATGAAGCGTCCGACTCCGTTCAGCGCGCCGGCGCGTCGGCCGCGCGCGGCCAGCGATGACAGAGGATCGACGCGACCCAGGCGACGACGAACAGCGCGACGATCCCGTATCCGAGCGCGCCGAACCGCTCGCCGACGGCATCGAGCGCATCGCGCACGGGGCCCGTCAGCGCGAGCTTGTCCGCGAGCAGCCCGGCGGCCTCGATGCCGCCGATCGCAAGCGCGACGGCAGCGGAGACGAACGTGATGCTCGCGTTGTACAGGAGCTTGCGCTGCGGATCGTCCATTGCCCAGCCGTACGCGTGGATCATCAGCACGTTGTCGGTCGAGTCGATCAGCGTCATGCCGGCCATGAACAGCGCGGGAAACAGCAGGATCGCGTAGAGCGGCAGGCCCTGGCTTGCCTGCGCGGCGGCGATCGCGAGCAGGCCGATTTCAGTTGCAGTATCGAAACCGAGTCCGAACAGCACGCCGACCGGATACATGTGCCAGCTCTTCGTGACGAACCGGAACAGCGGACGCAGCAGGCGCGCGATGACGCCGGCCCTGCGATGCGTATGCGTGCCGCCGTGCGCGTGACCGGGCGCGCGGCGATAGCGCCGCCACACGTCGCACAGGATCGCGAGGTTCATGCACGCGAGCACGAGCAGGAACGTCGCGGACACCGCGGTGCCGAACGTGCCGCCGATGTCGCGCAACGCATCGAAGCGCTCGCGCAGCGCGAACGCGCTCAGCGCGACGCCGAGCGTCGCGGCGACCACGATCGTCGAGTGGCCGAGCGAGAAGAACAGGCCGACCGTCAGCGGACGCCGGCCTTTCTGCATCAGCTTGCGCGTCGCGACGTCGATCGCGGCGATGTGATCGGCGTCGACCGCGTGGCGCAACCCGAGCCCGTACGCGATCGCGGCCGTGCCGAGCAGCAGCGGCCGCTCGCGCAGCGCCGCGAGCGCCCACAGCCAGACGGCCGCATTGGCGGCGAGCAGGCCCGCATAGAGCATCAGCAGGCGGCGCAGGGCAGGGGTGGGCGGCATCGCGGCGTTTCCTTCGGACGAATCGAGCGCCGATTGTGTCACGCGAAAAAGTCGCCGGGTTCGCGGGTCAAAAACGCGTGCCCGCGCGCGGACGAAAAAAAGCCCGTCCGGATTCGGACGGGCTGGACGGATGGCAGCTTGCCGCGCAGCGGCGCGCGCCGCCCCGCGCTTACTTCGTTTTCGCGTTGATCACCGCATCCGACACGTTCGCCGGCGTCTCCGCGTAGTGCTTGAACTCCATCGTGTACGTGGCGCGCCCCTGCGTTGCCGAACGCAGCGACGTCGAGTAGCCGAACATCTCGGCGAGCGGCACCTCGGCGCGCACGAGCTTGCCGCCGCCGCCCGCGATGTCCTCCATGCCCTGCACGATGCCGCGCCGGCTCGACAGGTCGCCCATCACGTTGCCCATGAAGTCCTCGGGCGTCTCGACCTCGACCGCCATCATCGGCTCGAGCAGCACCGGCTTCGCGCGGCGCATCGCTTCCTTGAACGCCATCGAGCCGGCCATGCGGAATGCGTTTTCGTTCGAGTCGACGTCGTGGTACGAGCCGAACGTCAGGTGCACCTTCACGTCGACGACCGGATAGCCCGCGAGCACGCCGCTCTTCAGCGTTTCCTCGATGCCCTTGTTGACCGCCGGGATGAACTCGCGCGGAATCACGCCGCCCTTGATCTCGTCGAGGAATTCATAGCCCTTGCCGGGGTTCGGCTCGAGCTTGATCACCGCGTGGCCGTACTGGCCGCGGCCGCCCGACTGCTTGACGAACTTGCCCTCGACGTCGTCGGCGGCGGTGCGCACCGTCTCGCGATACGCGACCTGCGGCTTGCCGACCGTCGCCTCGACGCCGAACTCGCGCTTCATCCGGTCGACGATGATCTCGAGGTGGAGCTCGCCCATCCCGGAGATGATCGTCTGGCCCGATTCCTCGTCGGTCTGCACGCGGAACGACGGGTCTTCCTGCGCGAGGCGGTTCAGCGCGAGGCCCATCTTTTCCTGGTCGGCCTTGGTCTTCGGCTCGACCGCCTGCGAGATTACCGGCTCCGGAAATTCCATCTTCTCGAGGATGATCGGCTTGCCCGGGTCGCACAGCGTGTCGCCCGTCGTCGCTTCCTTCAGGCCGACCGCGGCCGCGATGTCGCCTGCGCGCACTTCCTTGATTTCCTTGCGCTCGTTCGCGTGCATCTGCAGGATCCGGCCGAGCCGTTCCTTCTTGTCCTTGGTCGGGTTCAGCACCGTGTCGCCCGACTCGACGACACCCGAGTACACGCGGAAGAAGATCAGCTGGCCCACGAACGGGTCCGTCATGATCTTGAACGCGAGCGCGGAGAACGGCTCGTCGTCGCTCGGATGACGTTCCGCTTCCTTGTCGTCGAGCGTAAGCGTATGGCCGAGGATCGCGGGCACGTCGACGGGCGACGGCAGGTAGTCGATCACCGCGTCGAGCATCGCCTGCACGCCCTTGTTCTTGAACGCGCTGCCGCACAGCATCGGTACGATCTCGTTGGCGATCGTGCGCTTGCGCAGCGCGGCCTTGATCTCGTCCTCGGTCAGCGAGTTGTGGTCGGTCAGGTACTTCTCGAGCAGTGCCTCGCTGGCTTCGGCCGCGGCCTCGACCATCTTCTCGCGCCACTCGTGCGCGAGCTCGACGAGATTCGCCGGGATGTCCTCGTAGGCGAACTTCACGCCCTGGCTGTCGTCGTCCCAGACGATCGCCTTCATCTTGACGAGATCGACGACGCCCTGGAAATGGTCCTCCGCGCCGATCGGAATCTGGATCGGCACGGCGACGCCCTTCAGGCGCTCGCCGATCTGCCGCTGCACGCGGAAGAAGTCGGCGCCGACGCGGTCCATCTTGTTGACGAACGCGATGCGCGGCACCTTGTACTTGTTCGCCTGGCGCCACACGGTTTCCGACTGCGGCTGCACGCCGCCGACGGAGTCGTAGACCATGCACGCGCCGTCGAGCACGCGCATCGAACGCTCCACTTCGATCGTGAAGTCGACGTGCCCGGGGGTGTCGATGATGTTGATCCGGTGTTCCGGATAATTGCCGGCCATGCCCTTCCAGAACGCGGTCGTCGCGGCCGACGTGATCGTGATGCCGCGTTCCTGCTCCTGCTCCATCCAGTCCATCGTGGCCGCGCCGTCGTGCACTTCGCCGATCTTGTGGCTCACGCCGGTATAGAACAGGATGCGTTCGGTAGTCGTGGTTTTGCCGGCATCGATGTGGGCGCTGATCCCGATATTGCGATAGCGCTCGATGGGGGTTTTGCGGGGCACGTGAACCTCCAGTGGTTCGGGTCGTAAGCCGGCCGGCGGCGCCGGGCCGGGGGAATCAATCGAGATTTAAAGCATAGCGCTTGCGTGTGGCTTTTGCAGATGCGGGCCGCATGGCCGGAATCAAGACGGGCGCCGCGCGAAAAAAAAGCCGGCGCGCGCGAGGCGGCCGGCCGGCATGCATGGCGTTGCGCCGCGCCGCGCGCGTCACTGCGGCTTCGGCAGCCCGTCGAGCTTCATGCCGGGCTTGATGCCCTTCGCCGCGAACCAGCCCTTGCTCATCTCGAGCGCATAGACGCCGTTGTTGCGCGGGC
This sequence comes from Burkholderia ubonensis, assembly GCF_001718695.1. Lineage (NCBI taxonomy): Bacteria > Pseudomonadati > Pseudomonadota > Betaproteobacteria > Burkholderiales > Burkholderiaceae > Burkholderia > Burkholderia ubonensis. Next base: position 3,164,301 of record NZ_CP013420.1, read on the forward strand.
AGTGGTTGCTGGTCGTCTCGGCCTGCATCTCGTCGATGTCGGTGATCGTGCCGTCCGCGCGGATGAATGCGATCGACAGCGGGATCAGCGTGTTCTTCATCCAGAAGCAGTGCACCGCGTTCTCGTTGAACACGAACAGCATCCCTTCGTTCGGCGCGAGCTGCGAGCGGTACATCAGCCCCTGCTCGCGGTCGGCGTCGTTGGCCGCGACGGCCGCGTCGATCACGTACATGCCGGCGCGCAGCTTCGCGCGCGGGAATTCGCTCGGCTGCTTGGCGCCGGGCGGCATCTGCGCGACGGCGGCTTGCATGCCGAGCGCGGCGACGCCGAACGCGACGGGAAACATGGCGGCGCGCGCAAGGCGGCCGAGCGACGAGCGCAGGGGGAATCGCACAGCAGGGCTCCTTTCGGGAAAACGAGACCCGCATGGTACGCGAAGCGCACACGAGGGCACACAAAAGAAAAAGGCAGATCGCCTTGCGGTGACCTGCCTTTCAACGCCGTAAGAACGGCAACTGCTGGTTCTTGACTGCGTTATTCTTACAGCTTGCTTACTTAGTTCGAAGCAGCAGCCGGGGCTTCAGCGGCGCTAGCAGCAGCCTTCTTCGAAGCGTGGTGCTTCTTTGCGTGGTGCTTCTTGGCAGCCTTCTTCGCCGGTGCCGAAGCAGCTTCTGCCTTTTCTGCTGCCGGAGCTGCCGGAGCAGCTGCCGGTGCCGAAGCTTGTGCGAAAGCTGCCGTTGCGAAGAGACCAGCGACCAGAGCGGCGATCAGTTTGTTCATGTTGTGTTCCTCAGCTTTAGTTAATTAACCAAATGACCCGGCATAGGAGTCATGTCGTCTAACGGTGCCATCCACCTTTCGGTTGACAGACGCTCCAAGAAATTTCTCTTTGCGCTGCGGGCGCCGAATCGCATTCGAAAAAACGTCGCTTGCACGACGCAAAGCGGCTCGGACGCCAATGCCGGATAGCTCTGGGTGGCATCTGCGTCGTTTAACGCACGATCTTCGCAGGCGGTTGACGAAACAGATGACGAAAAAATCGACGATCGGCTTTCGGCCCGGCCGAGCCTTCAGTCGGCACGTGCGAAACCGTCCCACGGCGCACGCGGCGGCAGGGTGATTGTTTCTCCTGGCGCAATGCCGAGCGCGAATATATCCAGCGAGCCGATGCCGACCCGCACGAGGCGCAGCGTCGGAAAGCCGACCGCCGCCGTCATCCGGCGCACCTGGCGGTTCTTGCCTTCGGTGATCGCGAGCTCGATCCACGTGGTCGGGACCGCGGCGCGGTAGCGGATCGGCGGATTGCGCGGCCACAGCGCGTCGGGCGGCTCGATGAATTCGGCGCGGCACGCGCGCGTCACGTAGTCGCCGAGATCGACGCCGCGCGCGAGCGCCTTCAGGTCGGCCGGCCCCGGCGCGCCTTCGACCTGCGCCCAGTAGCGCTTGACGAGCTTGTGGCGCGGCTCGGCGATGCGGGCCTGCAGCGCGCCGTCGTCGGTGAGCAGCAGCAGGCCTTCGCTGTCCGCGTCGAGCCGGCCGGCCGCGTAGACGCCGGGCGTCTTGACCCAGTCGCCGAGCGACGGCCGCGTTTCGTGCGCGGAAAACTGGCAAATCGTACCGAACGGCTTGTTGAGGGCGATCAAGGTCATGGCAGGGACGACGCGCGCCCGGCTGGCGGTGCGCGCCGGGCGGTCTATGGCAAATGGCGGAATCTTAATGCATAATACGGAACGCCAAGTCATCTGTCTTATATAAGACATAAGGGGAGACTTGATACGCAGCGCCGCGCATCGCGCCGCCGCGCCCGAATCGGGCGCTAGAATAGCGGCTCGCTGCGGCAGTCACGGGGGTGGCCTTGATGCGCGCCCCGGCGCACGCAGCTTCGACCAGAATTACCTGCTCAGCCACGTCACTGGAGTCGATCATGCCGTATCAGCACATCAAGGTTCCGGACGGCGGTGACAAGATCACCGTCAACCAGGATTACACGCTCAACGTTTCCGACCAGCCGATCATTCCGTACATCGAGGGCGACGGCACGGGCTTCGACATCACGCCGGTCATGATCAAGGTCGTCGACGCCGCGGTCGAACGGGCGTACAAGGGCAAGCGCAAGATCCACTGGATGGAGATCTACGCGGGCGAGAAGGCGACGAAGGTCTACGGCCCGGACGTGTGGCTGCCGGACGAGACGCTGCAGGTGCTGAAGGAATACGTGGTGTCGATCAAGGGGCCGCTGACGACCCCGGTCGGCGGCGGGATCCGCTCGCTGAACGTCGCGCTGCGCCAGGAGCTCGACCTGTACGTGTGCCTGCGCCCGGTCCAGTACTTCAAGGGCGTGCCGTCGCCGGTGCGCGAGCCGCAAAAGATCGACATGGTGATCTTCCGCGAGAACTCGGAAGACATCTACGCGGGCATCGAATGGGCGGCCGGCTCGGAGCAGGCGAAGAAGGTCATCCAGTTCCTGCAGGACGAGATGGGCGTGAAGAAGATCCGCTTCCCGGAAACCTCGGGGATCGGCGTCAAGCCCGTGTCGACGGAAGGCACCGAGCGGCTCGTGCGCAAGGCGATCCAGTACGCGATCGACAACGACCGCAAGTCGGTCACGCTGGTGCACAAGGGCAACATCATGAAGTTCACGGAAGGCCTGTTCCGTGACGCCGGCTACGCGCTCGCGCAGAAGGAGTTCGGCGGCGAGCTGATCGACGGCGGCCCGTGGATGCGCGTGAAGAACCCGAAGACGGGCGGCGAGATCGTCATCAAGGACTCGATCGCCGACGCGTTCCTGCAGCAGATCCTGCTGCGCCCGGCCGAATACGACGTGATCGCGACGCTGAACCTGAACGGCGACTACATCTCCGACGCGCTGGCCGCGCAGGTCGGCGGCATCGGCATCGCGCCGGGCGCGAACCTGTCGGATTCGGTCGCGATGTTCGAGGCGACCCACGGCACCGCGCCGAAGTACGCGGGCAAGGATTACGTGAACCCCGGTTCCGAGATCCTGTCGGCCGAAATGATGCTGCGCCATCTCGGCTGGACCGAGGCGGCCGACACCATCATCGCCGCGATGGAAAAGTCGATCCAGCAGAAGCGCGTCACGTACGACTTCGCGCGCCTGATGGAAGGCGCGACGCAGGTGTCGTGCTCGGGCTTCGGTGAAGTGCTGATCGAGAACATGTAAGTCCCTCCGGGGTGTGCCGGCGCATGGCCGGCTGCCCCGGCGCCTGCTGCCGGCGTCGGGGCGTTTCGTGGAAGGCAGGTTTGGCAGGGCGCTCCGGTGCCCGGAAACGCGACGCCGCGTCGCGGCCCGCGTGCCCTGCAAGGTAGAACATGACGGCCCTCGCAATACCGGCGCCCGGTTGACCCGCGCGCTTTCTCTTACGCGACCGACCCGGTCGCCCTCCCGCCGGTTACCGCCGGCGATCTTCAGTCCCAATTCTCACGTAGCAACGCATCGACCATGTCCACTTCGCCCAAGATCATCTACACCCTCACCGACGAAGCGCCCGCGCTCGCGACCTACTCGCTGCTGCCGATCGTCAAGGCCTTCACGCGCTCGTCCGGCGTCGCCGTCGAGACGCGCGACATCTCGCTCGCCGGCCGCATCATCGCCGCATTCGCGGACGTCCTGCCGCCCGGGCAGAAGGGTTCGGACGATCTGGCCGAACTGGGCCAGCTCACGCTGAAGCCGGAAGCGAACATCATCAAGCTGCCGAACATCAGCGCGTCGGTGCCGCAGCTGAAGGCCGCGATCGCCGAACTGCAGGCGCAGGGCTACGCGCTGCCGGCCTATCCGGAAGAGCCGTCGACCGATGAAGAGAAGGCCGTCAAGGCCCGTTACGACAAGATCAAGGGCAGCGCGGTGAATCCGGTGCTGCGCGAAGGCAACTCCGACCGCCGCGCGCCGCTGTCGGTCAAGAACTACGCCCGCAAGCATCCGCACAAGATGGGCGCGTGGCAGGCCGACTCGAAGGCGCACGTCGCGCACATGAGCGAAGGCGACTTCTACGGCAGCGAGAAGTCGGCGCTGATCGCCGACGCCGGCAGCGTGAAGATCGAGCTGACGAAGGCCGACGGCACGAAGCAGGTCCTGAAGGAAAAGACGGCCGTCAAGGCCGGCGAGATCATCGACGCGTCGGTGATGAGCAAGAAGGCGCTGCGCAGCTTCCTCGAAGCGCAGATCGCCGACGCGAAGGCGCAGGGCGTGCTGTTCTCGGTGCACCTGAAGGCGACCATGATGAAGGTCTCGGACCCGATCCTGTTCGGCCACGCCGTGTCGGTGTACTACCAGGACGCGCTCGCGAAGCACGCCGACGTGCTCGCGCGGGCCGGCTTCAACCCGAACAACGGCATCGGCGACCTGTACGCGCGCCTGAAGGACCTGCCGGCCGACACGCGTGAAGCGATCGAAGCCGACATCAAGGCCGTGTACGCGGCGCGTCCGCGCCTCGCGATGGTCAACTCCGACAAGGGCATCACGAACCTGCACGTGCCGAGCGACGTGATCGTCGACGCGTCGATGCCGGCGATGATCCGCGAGTCGGGCCGCATGTGGGGCCCGGACGGCGAGCTGTACGACGCGAAGGCCGTGATTCCGGACCGCTGCTACGCAGGCGTCTACCAGGCCGTCATCGAAGACTGCAAGCGGCACGGCGCGTTCGACCCGGTCACGATGGGCAGCGTGCCGAACGTCGGCCTGATGGCGCAGGCGGCCGAAGAATACGGTTCGCACGACAAGACGTTCCAGATTCCGGCGGACGGCGTCGTGCGCGTCACCGACGAAGCGGGCAACGTGCTGCTCGAGCACGCGGTCGAAGCGGGCGACGTGTGGCGCATGTGCCAGGCCAAGGATGCGCCGATCCAGGACTGGGTCAAGCTCGCGGTGAACCGCGCCCGCGCGACCGGCGCGCCGGCCGTGTTCTGGCTCGATCCGGCGCGCGCGCACGACGCGCAGGTCATCGCGAAGGTCGAGCGCTACCTGAAGGATCACGACACGAACGGCCTCGACATCCGCATCATGACGCCGGTCGACGCGACCCGCTTCTCGCTCGAGCGCATCCGCGCGGGCAAGGACACGATCTCGGTGACGGGCAACGTGCTGCGCGACTACCTGACCGACCTGTTCCCGATCATGGAGCTCGGCACCAGCGCGAAGATGCTGTCGATCGTTCCGCTGATGGCAGGTGGCGGCATGTTCGAAACGGGTGCGGGCGGCTCCGCGCCGAAGCACGTCCAGCAGTTCGTCGAAGAGGGCTTCCTGCGCTGGGATTCGCTCGGCGAATTCCTCGCGCTCGCGGCGTCGCTCGAGCACCTCGGCCAGGCTTACGGCAACCCGAAGGCGCTCGTGCTCGCGAAGACGCTCGACCAGGCGACCGGCAAGTTCCTCGACGAGAACAAGTCGCCGGCGCGCAAGGTCGGCGGCCTCGACAACCGCGGCAGCCACTTCTACCTGTGCCTGTACTGGGCGCAGGCGCTTGCCGCGCAAACCGACGACGCGGCGCTGCAGGCGCAGTTCGCCGGCGTCGCGAAAGCGCTCGCCGACAACGAGGCGCGCATCCTCGAGGAGCTGGGCGCGGCGCAGGGCAAGCCGGTGAGCATCGGCGGCTACTATCGCCCGAACGTCGACCTGACGAGCCAGGCGATGCGTCCGAGCGCGACGCTGAACGGCATCGTCGACGCGGTCGCTTGACGACGCGCGCGGCCTGGCATCGAGGCCGGCCGGAAAGAGAAACGCCCCGCACGCGCGGGGCGTTTTTCGTTGCAGGTTGTCACTTACACGTGGACGATTTCCCATTCCGCGATTTCGTGCGGAACTTCGAGTGTCGCCGTGTCCAGATCGGACAGTTGCGGGCAGTCGCCGCGGGAGATGTGGTCTGCGGCTTGCTCGGGGCACGAGAACGCGCCGAGCGATGCATTGCCGAACGTCGCTTCCCAGCCGCCGTTGCCCGGCAGGATGTAGAACGACCCGAGCGCTGAGCCAAAGCGAAATCCCTTCATTTCCGTTCTCCCTTTCTGATCACACGCGATTCCTTTGCGCCGCCTGCCGGTGTCCGGCAGGTTCCGGCTCGACTGGCGGTTGCGTCGGGTTCATCGGTGGTGCGTGCCGAACGTCGTTGCGTAACGCCAGTGCATGTGAAGAAGTCTACGTCCGGGGCCCGCTCGGATGGTGCGTGTAGAAGCACTGATCAAAACAAAAATTCATGCGTAAAAACAATGGATTACGAACTTGGTTTCGTATTGCGGAACGATTTTCGGCATCGCGAAACAGGATATTTGTGCTCTGCACCACGAGTTTTTACAAGGCAAGGGTTTGTTCCGCATCGTGAAATTTTTGACGAATTTGACGAGCGAAGCGCGTGACGGACGCGGCATGGCCGCGGAGTGACCGTCGCGCACGCGATCACGAGGAGGTGGAGCGATGGGAGAGGCACGCGGTCACTTAACAGGGCGGTTACCCGGTTATGATGACGCGGGCAGCCCGGACAGCCGCCGCTTCCCGAACCATACCGTTGAGAACGAGGAACGATTGATGATACGGAGAACCTTCCTGTCGCACGCCGTCGGCGTCGCCGTCGCGTCGCTGGTCGCGCGCAGCGCGTGGGCGCAGCACGCGGGTCACGCCGGCATGGCCGACATGGAGATGGACGATATGCCCGGGATGTCGGGCACGGTGTCGCACGGGCAGCACGGCAAGCATGCGCCGGCGGCGCGTCCGGCCCCGCTTGCCGCCGCCGACGCGTTGCCGGCCGGCGCGCCGCTGGCGTCGTTGCGCACGCTTGCGAACGAGAGCCGCGAGCCCGGGACGTTTCGCGCGACGCTCGTCGCGCAGCCGGTCGCGCGCCCGATGCTGCGTGGCGCTCGCCCGACGACGTTCTGGCAATTCGGCGACGGCGTCCAGGGGCCGGTCGTCGGGCCGCTGATCGACGTGCGCGAAGGCGATACGGTCGAGATTCGTTTCGTGAACCGGTTGCCGCAGCCGTCGACGATACACTGGCACGGGCTGCCGGTGCCGCCCGACCAGGACGGCAATCCGTCCGCGCCGGTCGCGCCGGGCGCGTCGCACGTCTATCGGTTCACGCTGCCGAAGGGGAGCGCGGGCACGTACTGGTATCACCCGCATCCGCACATGATGACGGCCGAGCAGGTGTTTCGCGGGCTGGCGGGGCCGTTCGTCGTGCGCGCGACGGACGATCCGCTCGCCGGCTGGCCGGAACGCAACCTGTTCGTGTCCGATCTGAAGCTCACTCGCGACGGCACGATCGCGTCGAACGACATGATGGACTGGATGAACGGCCGTGAAGGCCAGTTCGTGCTGGTCAACGGCGCGCGGCGGCCGCGCATCGAGGTCGCGGGCGACGAGCGCTGGCGCGTGTGGAACGCGTGCAGCGCGCGCTATCTGCGGCTCGCGTTCGACGACGGCCGCGCGTTCGAGCAGGCGGGCACCGACGGCGGGCTGCTGGAGACGCCGCGCCGCGTCACGTCGCTACTGCTCGCGCCGGGCGAGCGCGCGGAGTTGCTGGTGCGTGCCGGCGACCGCGCGTCGCGCGCGGTGCTGGTCGCGGCCGAATACGACCGGCGCAAGATGGCGATGTCGGACGACGGGCACGGCAGCCTGCCGCCGGATCCGGCGCTGCCGCTCGCCGACGTCGCATTCGCGCCGGCCGCCGCGCGATCGCTGCCCGCGACGCTGCGCGCGGTGCCCGAGCTCGGGAAGCCGGTCGCGGACAAGACGGTGGCGTTCGGCGAGGAAATGGACATGGACGCGATGATGGCCGGGCCCGCGCACGGCCGTCCGTCCGGCATGCGCTTCACGATCAACGGTGATGTGTATGCACCGCACCGGGCGACGCTGACGAGCCGTGCGGGCGACGTCGAACGCTGGACGATCCGCAACGAAACCGACATGGATCACCCGTTCCATCTGCACGGCACGCAGTTCCAGGTGATCGAGCGCGCGTCGGGCGGCGCCCGCACGCCGGAGCCGTTCCGCGCATGGCGCGATACGGTGAACGTGCGCAGCGGCGAAACCGTGACGTTGCTCACGACGCAGGACTTGCGCGGCGAGCGCATGTTCCATTGCCACATCCTCGAGCACGAGGATCTCGGCATGATGGGGACGCTGAAGGTCGTGTAACGGCGAATCATTTTGTTTCACGCGTATGAACGCATTCGATTTGCGTGTACGCGTGGACAATGCGCGTTCAATTATTGGGATTGAACGAAAAGGCCGGCCAATCGAATTAACGATTGGCCGGCCTGCAAAAAAGAAACCCGGCGTTTAGCCGGGTTTCCCTCGTCCGAAATCCGTTGCCCTCAGGCGGCCTGGATATTCGAAGCCTGCTTGCCTTTCGGTCCTTGGACGACCTCGAAGCTCACCTTCTGGCCTTCCTTCAGGGTCTTGAAACCCTGCATGTTGATGGCCGAGAAGTGTGCGAACAGATCCTCACCGCCCTCGTCGGGAGTGATGAAACCGAAGCCCTTCGCGTCATTGAACCATTTGACAATACCAGTTGCCATACCTACTTCCCCTGTCACACAGTCGCTACCTACCACGAGCACGCTCGAAAAGCTAAACGACCGGAAAATACAGCCGTTCCCCCCTCACAGCTCACCTCGGCCTTTCTCGTTTGCCGTTCAGACAAATTGAAAAAAGTGCCAGCTTGATTGTTGGCGCTCTTTATTGGAGTGTCAAGAAAATTTTTAGACGTATAGGGGGCCGTTGTAAAGAACCCATTTTCAGGGTTTTTCCGGCTTTGCCTGTCGGCATCGTCGCAAGCGCGCGGACTTGAAAAGTCGCATAATCGGCTCACATACCAGGCTCGAGTGACACGCGTTCGAGCATCCCTGGCTTGTGGGATACTGGATGCGGACGCGACGACGCGGTGTGATTCCCCGTGACGGTGCGTGTCCCGCGCCACCTGTGAAAGCCGGCACCGCAGCCGGCTTTCGTATGGCGCGAGCGCAAGCGCGTGGTTCCGGGCATCCGGGGAGGGCGCCGGCCGGTCGGTCGGGTAATGGCAGGATTGCGGGCCTGTCCGAGTTGTTTAGAATGGGTGTATGGCGATTATCCCGGACAAGCAGGACAGCACCGTCCTGGAACGCAAGCAGCAGAAGCTGAAGCCGCCTTCGATGTACAAGGTGGTGCTGCTCAACGACGACTTCACGCCGATGGAGTTCGTCGTGATGGTCGTGCAGGAGTATTTCAAGAAGGATCGCGAGACGGCCACGCAGATCATGCTGAAGGTCCATCGCGAAGGGCGAGGGGTTTGTGGGGTCTATACGCGGGACATCGCGTCGACCAAGGTTGAGCAAGTCGTTACCCATGCGCGGCAGGCAGGGCATCCGCTGCAGTGCGTGATGGAGGAAGCATGATTGCCCAGGAATTGGAAGTCAGCCTGCACATGGCGTTCATGGAAGCACGTCAGGCGCGCCATGAGTTCATAACGGTCGAGCATCTGCTGCTGGCCCTGCTGGATAATCCGACGGCGGCCGAGGTGTTGCGCGCGTGTGCGGCGAACATCGAGGACCTGCGTCAGAACCTGCGCAATTTCATCCACGACAATACGCCCACGGTCCCGGGCACCGACGACGTCGATACGCAACCGACGCTCGGTTTCCAGCGCGTGATCCAGCGCGCGATCATGCATGTCCAGTCGACTTCCAACGGCAAGAAGGAAGTGACCGGCGCGAACGTGCTCGTCGCGATCTTCGGCGAGAAGGACTCCCACGCGGTGTACTACCTGCAGCAGCAGGGCGTCACCCGCCTCGACGTCGTCAATTTCATCTCGCACGGCATCGCGAAGACGAACAGCGGCGAGGCCGCGAAGGCGAGCGACGCGAATGCCGAGAGCGAGGACGCGAACGCGCAGAAGGAAACCCCGCTCGCGCAGTTCACGCAGAACCTGAACCAGATGGCGAAGGACGGCCGCATCGATCCGCTGATCGGGCGCGAATCCGAAGTCGAGCGCGTCGTGCAGGTGCTGTGCCGCCGCCGCAAGAACAATCCGCTGCTCGTCGGCGAGGCCGGCGTCGGCAAGACCGCGATCGCGGAAGGGCTCGCGTACCGCATCACGCGCGGCGAAGTGCCGGACATCCTCGCGAACGCGCAGGTCTACTCGCTCGACATGGGCGCGCTGCTCGCAGGCACCAAGTATCGCGGCGATTTCGAGCAGCGCCTGAAGACGGTGCTGAAGGAACTGAAGGAGCGTCCGCACGCGATCCTGTTCATCGACGAGATCCATACGCTGATCGGCGCGGGCGCCGCGTCGGGCGGCACGCTCGACGCGTCGAACCTGCTGAAGCCGGCGCTGTCGTCGGGCACGCTCAAGTGCATCGGAGCTACGACGTTCACCGAATATCGCGGCATCTTCGAGAAGGATGCGGCGCTGTCGCGGCGCTTCCAGAAGGTCGACGTGACCGAGCCGACCGTCGAGCAGACGGTCGCGATCCTGCGCGGCCTGAAGTCGCGCTTCGAGGAGCACCACGGCGTCAAGTATTCGTCGGGCGCGCTGTCGGCGGCGGCCGAACTGTCGGCGCGCTTCATCACCGACCGTCACCTGCCCGACAAGGCGATCGACGTGATCGACGAGGCGGGCGCCGCGCAGCGCATCCTGCCGAAGTCGAAGCAGAAGAAGACGATCGGCAAGAGCGAGATCGAGGAAATCATCGCGAAGATCGCGCGCGTGCCGGCGCAGAGCGTGTCGCAGGACGACCGCAGCAAGCTGCAGACGCTCGACCGCGATCTGAAGAGCGTCGTGTTCGGCCAGGATCCGGCGATCGACGCGCTCGCGGCATCGATCAAGATGGCGCGCGCGGGCCTCGGCAAGATGGACAAGCCGATCGGCGCGTTCCTGTTCTCCGGCCCGACGGGCGTCGGCAAGACGGAGGTGGCGCGCCAGCTCGCGTTCACGCTCGGCATCGAGCTGATCCGCTTCGACATGTCGGAATACATGGAGCGCCATGCGGTGAGCCGCCTGATCGGCGCGCCGCCGGGCTACGTCGGGTTCGACCAGGGCGGCCTCTTGACCGAAGCCGTCACGAAGAAGCCGCACTGCGTGCTGCTGCTCGACGAGATCGAGAAGGCGCATCCGGACATCTTCAACGTGCTGCTGCAGGTGATGGACCACGGCACGCTGACGGACAACAACGGCCGCAAGGCGGATTTCCGCAACGTCATCATCATCATGACGACGAACGCGGGCGCCGAGTCGATGCAGAAGGCGACGATCGGCTTCACGACGCGCCGCGAAACCGGCGACGAGATGGCCGACATCAAGCGCCTGTTCACGCCGGAGTTCCGCAACCGTCTCGACGCGATCATCAGCTTCCGCTCGCTCGATGAGGAAATCATCATGCGCGTGGTCGACAAGTTCCTGATCCAGCTCGAGGAGCAGCTGCACGAGAAGAAGGTCGACGCGCTGTTCACCGACGCGTTGCGCAAGCATCTCGCGAAGCACGGCTTCGACCCGCTGATGGGCGCGCGGCCGATGCAGCGGCTGATCCAGGACACGATCCGTCGCGCGCTCGCCGACGAACTGCTGTTCGGCAAGCTGGTGAACGGCGGTCACGTGACGGTCGACGTCGACGAAAGCGACAAGGTGCAGTTGTCGTTCGACAAGCTGGCGAATCCGCCGCACAAGCCGAACGAGGAAGCGGTCGAAGTCGAATAAGCAGCAGTCGGTTTGTTTCAGCCAACGGCGCGGGAAGTCTTCCGCGCCGTTTCGTTTTATCTGGCGCCGGCTTGCGCCAGCGCAGGTGCAGGGGAGTGAGGGAAGTGTCGCAACAACAACGGACGTTCGACAACATCGTCGAACGCGAACAAGGGCTGCGCCACGCATTGTCGTCGGGGCAGATGGCGATGATCGCGATCGGCGGCGCGATCGGCACCGGGCTGTTTCTCGGCAGCGGCTTCGCGATCGGGCTCGCCGGCCCGAGCGTGATGGTTTCGTATGCGATCGGCGCGCTGATCGCACTGCTGCTGATGGGCGCGCTCGCGGAAATGACCGTCGCGCATCCGACCGCCGGTTCGTTCGGCGCGTATGCGGAGCATTACGTCGGCCCGCTCGCCGGCTTTCTCGTGCGCTACGGGTACTGGTTCGCGGTCGTGTTCGCGATCGGCACCGAGATCAGCGCGATCGCGGTGTTCATGAAGTACTGGTTCCCGACGGTGCCCGGGTGGTACTGGGTGGTCGGCTTCTCGGCGCTGCTGATCGCCGTGAACATGGCGAGCGTCACGCTGTACGGGGCGGTCGAGTACGCGTTTTCGCTGCTGAAGATCGCGGCGATCGTCGTGTTCGTCGTGCTCGGCGCGTATCTGGTCTGGTCCGCGCCGGCCGCGTCCGGCATCGGCTTCGCGAACTACACCGCGCACGGCGGCTTCCTGCCGAAGGGGCCGTGGGGCACCTGGGTCGCGGTGATCGTCGCGATCTTCAGCTACATGAGCATCGAAGCCGTCGCGATCGCGGCGGGCGAGGCGCGCGACCCGGAGCATGCGGTCACGCGCGCGTTCCGCTCGACGGTGTTCCGGCTCGTGCTGTTCTATCTGCTGACGCTCGCGCTGATGCTCGCGATCGTGCCGTGGACGCAGGCCGGCACCGACGAAAGCCCGTTCGTGAAGGTGATGGCCGCGACGCGCGTGCCGTATGCGGCCGGCGTGATCAATTTCGTCGTGCTGGTCGCCGCGCTGTCGGCGATGAACAGCCAGCTCTACGTGACGACGCGGATGATGTTCAGCCTGTCGCGCGCCCGCCTCGCGCCGGCGGTGTTCGGCCGGCTCGGCGCGAACGGCGTGCCGCGCGCGGCGCTGTGGGTGTCGACGAGCGGCGTCGCGGTCGCGGCCGTGCTGGTCGCGCTGTCGCCGGACACCGCGTTCACCGTGATGATGGCGATCGCGATGTTCGGCGCGCTGTTCACGTGGCTGATGATCTTCGTTACGCATCTGCGCTTTCGCCGGCATTATCGCGGCCCGGCGCTCGCGTTCCGGATGTGGTGGCATCCGTTCGGCAGCCTGCTCGGCGCGGGCCTGCTCGCCGCGATCCTCCTGACGACCGCGTTCACGCACGAGTTCCGGATGACGATGGCGGTCGGCATCGCGTTCGTCGTGCTGCTGACGCTCGCTTACGCGCTGCATTACCGGCACCGGCACGCGCGGTGATGCATGGCGGCACGCGGCCGGGCGCGCCGGCGAGCCGCTAAGCTTGCGTTAAGCCGGCGGCGCGTACAGTCGAACCCGTTCGCGATTCAGGGCCGCCTGGCGGCCCATCGCCATTCGCAAAGGGGTTCGGATGAAGAAGCTTCCTGAAATCACCCTCGCATTCTGGATCATGAAGATCTGCGCGACCACGCTCGGCGAAACCGGCAGCGACCTGCTGTCGATGACCCTCGACGTCGGCTACGCGGCAAGCTCGCTGCTGCTGCTCGGTTTCTTTCTCGTCACGCTCGGCGCGCAGCTGCGGGCCACGCACTATCGCCCGGCGCTCTACTGGGCCGTGATCGTCGCCACCAGCACGGCCGGCACGACGATGTCCGACTTCATGGACCGCACGCTCGGCCTCGGCTACGCAGCCGGCTCGTCGATTCTCGTCGCGATCCTGCTGGCGACTTTCGCGGTGTGGCGGCTCAGCGGCGAATCGCTTTCGGTGGACCTGATCCGCACGCGTCGCGTCGAGCTGCTGTACTGGGTGGCGATCCTGTTCTCGAACACGCTCGGCACCGCGCTCGGCGACTTTCTCGCGGACAGTTCGGGCCTCGGTTTCGGCGGCGGCGCATTGCTGATCGGCAGCCTGCTCGCGGCGATCGTGCTCGCGCGCTATCTCACCCGCGTCTCCGGCGTGCTGTTGTTCTGGGCGGCGTTCGTGCTCACGCGTCCGTTCGGCGCGACGCTCGGGGACTGGCTCACGAAACCGGCCGCCAAGGGCGGCCTGGCACTCGGCACGGTCGGCTCGTCTGCCGTATTGCTCGGCGTGCTGGTCGCGATGGTGATCTACGCGAGCATCGCGCAGGCGCGGCGCCGCGAGCGGACACCCGTGCGCATCGCGCAAACGGCCGGCCGCTGAGTGGCACCCGGAAAAGCAAAAGGGGCCGCGCGGCCCCTTTTCGATGCGGCGCGGCTCAGTGACGGCCGGTGCTGCCGAAGCCGCCCGCGCCGCGATCGCTCGCGGCGAAATCGCTGACGATGTTGAACTGCGCCTGCACGACCGGCACGATCACGAGCTGCGCGAGGCGTTCGAACGGGTTCAGCACGAATTCGGTCTGGCCGCGGTTCCACGTCGAGATCATCAGCTCGCCCTGGTAGTCGGAGTCGATCAGGCCGACCAGGTTGCCGAGCACGATGCCGTGCTTGTGGCCGAGGCCAGAGCGCGGCAGGATCAGCGCCGCGTAGCCGGGGTCGGCGAGATGGATCGCGAGGCCGGTCGGCACGAGCGCGGTCTCGCCCGGCTTCAGCGTCAGCGGCGCGTCGAGGCACGCGCGCAGGTCGAGGCCGGCGCTGCCGGTCGTCGCATAGGCGGGCAGGTAGTCGCGCATGCGCGCGTCGAGGATCTTCAGGTCGAGTTTCATTCGGTCGTCGATTCGGGGAAGGGACGCGGCGGCGGCCGTTGCGCCGTCGCGCGCGGGTCGGATGACGGGTCGGATGAGGTGGTCAGATCAGTCGGTTGTCGGGCAGGCGCTTCGCGATTTCGTCGACGAGCACGTGCGCGAGTTCGTCCTTCGGCGCGCGCGGCAGGCGCGTGATGCCGGCCGCGTCGAACAGCGCGACTTCGTTGTCGTCGCGGCCGAACGTCTGCGGGCCGAGATTGCCGACGAGCAGCGGCACGTTCTTGCGCTTGCGCTTCTCGTCGCCGTGCACGTCGAGGTCGCCGCTTTCCGCCGCGAAGCCGACGCAGAACGGCGGATCGGGGAGCGCCGCGACCGACGCGAGGATGTCCGGGTTCTCGACGAACGTCAGCGCGGGCATCTTGCGGTCGGCGGTCTTCTTCATCTTGTGTTCGGCCGGCTGCGCCACGCGCCAGTCGGCCACCGCGGCCACCGCGATGAAGATGTCGGCATCGGGCACCGCGTTCATCACCGCGTCGTACATCTGCTGCGCGGTCTGCACGTCTTCCCGGTACACGCCCCACGGCGTTGCCAGCGCGACGGGGCCGGCGACCAGATGCACTTCCGCACCGGCCTGCTGCGCCGCGCGCGCGAGCGCGAAGCCCATCTTGCCGCTCGAGCGGTTGGTGAGCCCGCGCACCGGGTCGAGCGGTTCGAAGGTCGGGCCGGCCGTGATCAGCACGCGCCGGTGCGCGAGCCGCTTAGGCTGGAAGTGCGCGACGATCGCCTCGTAGATCGCCTCCGGCTCGAGCATGCGGCCGTCGCCGACCTCGCCGCACGCCTGCGCGCCCGAATCGGGGCCGAGCACCGACACGCCGTCCGCGCGCAGCTGCGCGACGTTGCGCTGGGTGGCCGGGTTCTGCCACATCTGGCGGTTCATCGCGGGCACGACGAGCAGCGGACAATCGCGCGCGACGCACAGCGTCGACAGCAAGTCGTCCGCGAACCCGTGCGCGAGCTTCGCGAGGAAGTCGGTCGACGCGGGCGCGATGACGATCGCGTCGGCTTCGCGCGACAGGTCGATGTGCGCCATGTTGTTGCCGACGCGCGGGTCCCACTGGCTCGTGTAGACGGGCCGGCCGGACAGCGCCTGCATCGTGACGGGCGTGATGAACTGGGTCGCGGCTTCCGTCATCGCGACCTGCACGGTCGCGCCCGCCTTGGTGAGCAGGCGGGTCAGCTCGGCGATCTTGTAGCAGGCGATGCCGCCCGTCAGGCCGAGGACGAGGTGTTTTCCTGCGAGTTCTGCGTGTGCCAACTCGGGCCTCCAAGGGGTCGGGTCGATCAAGACGGCCGGCGCGAGGCCGGCCGTCGACGCAGAGTATGCGCGCTTTATGCGGGCTTTATGCGGGCTTAGCGCGCGCCGCGCACGCGACGCAGCTCGTCGTAGATCAGCAGCACCGCGCCGACCGTGATCGCGGAATCGGCGAGGTTGAACGCCGGGAAATGCCAGGCGCCGACGTGGAAGTCGAGGAAGTCGATCACGTGACCATAGACGAGCCGGTCGATCACGTTGCCGAGCGCGCCGCCGAGGATCAGCGCGAGCGACAGGCTGAACAGGCGCTGGTGGCCGTGGCGCTTCAGCAGGTAGCAGATCACGAGCGTCGCGCCGATGCCGAGCGCGGTGAACGCCCAGCGCTGCCAGCCGCCCGCCGCCGCGAGAAAGCCGAACGCGGCGCCCTGGTTATAGACGAGCACCAGGTTGAAGAACGACGTCAGCGCGTGCTGCGCGCCGTACGCGAAGGTCTTCAGGATCGCGATCTTCGTCAGCTGGTCGAACAGGATGACGATCAGTGAAATGCCGAGCCACGGCGCGAGCGCGCCACTTGCCGATTTCGACAGGGTCTTCGCCATTTATGCCGCGCTCCGGATTTCGCCGTTTTCAAACAGGTTCGAGAAGCAGCGGCCGCACAGCGTCGGGTGATCGGCGTGCGCACCGACGTCCTCGCGGTAGTGCCAGCAGCGCTCGCACTTCTGGTGCGTCGACGCGGCCACGTCGACGCTCTCGTGCGCTTCGTCGTCGACCTTGACGACCGTCGCGGCCGACGTGATCAGCACGAACTTCAGGTCGTCGGCGAGGCTCGTCAGCGCGTCGTAGCGCGCGCCGCTCGCGTGCACCGTGACTTCCGCCTGCAGCGACGAGCCGATGCGGTTCGCGGTGCGCGCTTCCTCGAGCGCCTTCGTGACGTTGCCGCGCACGTCGCGCAGCAGCGTCCACTTCGCGATCAGCGCGTCGGCGTTGCCGACTTCCGGATACGCGTAATACGTTTCCGTGAAGATCGTGTCGCTGGCCGGCTGGAACACCTTCCACGCTTCCTCGGCGGTGAACGACAGGAACGGCGCGAGCACGCGCAGCAGGCCCTGCGTCAGGTGATAGAGCGCCGTCTGCGCGGAGCGGCGTGCGGTCGAATCGGCCGCGCTCGTGTACAGGCGGTCCTTCAGCACGTCGAGGTAGAAGCCGCCGAGGTCTTCCGAGCAATACGTCTGCAGCTTCGCGACGACCGGGTGGAACTCGTACTTCTCGTAGTGCGCAAGCAGCTCCGCCTGCAGCTGCGAGGAGAACGCGACCGCGTAGCGGTCGATCTCGAGCCACTCGCCGACCGGCAGCGCATGCTGCGCGTAGTCGAAATCGGACAGGTTCGCGAGCAGGAAGCGCAGCGTGTTGCGGATGCGGCGATAGCCTTCCGTCACGCGCTTCAGGATTTCCTCGGAGATCGCGAGCTCGCCCGAGTAATCGGTCGATGCGATCCACAGGCGGATGATCTCCGCGCCGAGGCGGTTCGCGACTTCATGCGGATCGATGCCGTTGCCGAGCGACTTGCTCATCTTGCGGCCTTCGCCGTCGACCGTGAAGCCGTGCGTGAGCAGGCCCTTGTACGGCGCGCGGCCGTCGAGCATCGACGCGGTCAAGAGCGACGAGTGGAACCAGCCGCGGTGCTGGTCCGAGCCTTCGAGGTACAGGTCGGCCGGGAACTGCAGCGCGTCCTTGTGCGAGCCGCGCAGCACGTGCCAGTGGGTCGTGCCCGAGTCGAACCACACGTCGAGCGTGTCGCGATTCTTCTCGTACATGTTCGCGTCGTCGCCGATCAGCTCGCGCGGATCGAGCGACTGCCACGCCTCGATGCCCGACTGCTCGACGCGCTTCGCGACTTCCTCCAGCAATTCCAGCGTGCGCGGATGCAGCTCGCCGGTTTCCTTGTGCACGAAGAACGCCATCGGCACGCCCCACTGGCGCTGGCGCGACAGCGTCCAGTCCGGGCGGTTCTCGATCATGCTGTGCAGGCGCTGCTTGCCCCACGACGGGTAGAACGCGGTCGCGTCGACGCCCGCGAGCGCGGTTTCGCGCAGCGTCGCGCCGCCGTCGTGCGGCGTCACGTCCATGCCGGCGAACCACTGCGACGTCGCGCGGTAGATGATCGGCGTCTTGTGGCGCCAGCAGTGCATGTAGCTGTGCGTGTACTTCTCGTTGCGCAGCAGCGTGCCGGCGGCGTTCAGCGCGTCGACGATCTTCGGGTTCGCGTCCCAGATCGACAGGCCGCCGAACAGCGGCAGCGATTCGATGTAGCGGCCGTCGCCCATCACCGGGTTGATGATGTCCGAATCGGTCATCCCGTGCGCCTTGCAGGACACGAAGTCCTCAACGCCGTAAGCGGGCGACGAGTGCACGACGCCGGTGCCGGTGTCGGTCGTCACGTAGTCGCCGAGATAGACGGGCGACGTGCGCTTGTAGCCGGGGTGGGCCGCCGCGAGCGGGTGGTTGAAGCGCAGGTTGACGAGCTTCTCGCCGGGCGTCGTCGCGACGACGCGGCCGGTCAGCTTGAACTCTTCCATGCACGCGGCGACGCGCTCTTCCGCGATGATCAGCAGGCCGCGCTCGGTGTCGACGAGCGCGTAGACGATCTCCGGATGCAGGTTCAGCGCCTGGTTCGCCGGGATCGTCCACGGCGTGGTGGTCCAGATCACGATGCCGCCGTCGGCGCGCGGCAGCGCCGGCAGGCCGAACGCCTGCGCGGTCTTCTCCGGCTCGGCGAACGGGAACATCACGTCGATCGTCGGGTCGGTGCGGTCCTTGTACTCGACTTCCGCCTCGGCGAGCGCCGAGCCGCAGTCGAAGCACCAGTTCACCGGCTTCAGGCCGCGATACACGTAGCCCTTCTCGATGATCTTGCCGAGCGCGCGGATCTCTTCCGCCTCGTTGACGAAGTTCATCGTCTTGTACGGGTTGCCCCAGTCGCCGAGCACGCCCAGCCGCTTGAAGCCGCCCTTCTGCTTCTCGATCTGCTCGGTCGCGTACGCGCGCGCCTTGGTCATCACCTCGGCCGCCGGCAGCGACTTGCCGAACTGCTTCTCGATCTGGATCTCGATCGGCATCCCGTGGCAATCCCAGCCCGGCACGTACGGCGCATCGAAGCCCGCCATGTTGCGCGACTTGACGACGATGTCCTTCAGGATCTTGTTCACCGCGTGGCCGAGGTGGATGTCGCCGTTCGCATACGGCGGGCCGTCGTGCAGGATGAACTTCGGCCGGCCCTGGCTGGCCGCGCGGATCTTCTCGTAGATGCCGCGCGCTTCCCATTCCTTGACCCACTGCGGCTCGCGCTTGGGCAGGTCGCCGCGCATCGGGAACGGCGTGTCGAGCAGGTTGACCGGATACTTGGCCTGCGGTTTCGAATCGGCTTTCTTGTTGCTCATGATGAGATCGCTATCAAATCGGGGGACGCTCGTGCGTCGTGAATCGGGTGAGCGCGCGCATCGGCGGCGCCGGGATGCGGCGCACGGCGCCGCCAGCCGGGGTCAGCTAATTCGGTCGGTGGCCGACGTCGAGAAGCCGGTCGTGCGGCTGCCGGGCGCGTGGTCGCGCGCCGCGAAGTACGCGCGGGCGTTCGCGACGTCCTGCGCGATCGCGCGCGACAGCGCTTCGAGATCGTCGAACTTCGCTTCGTCGCGCAGCTTCTGCAGGAATTCGACGCGCACGAGCTTGCCGTAGGCGTCGCCGTGCCAGTCGAGCAGGTGGACTTCGAGCAGCACGCGGCCCGAATCGACGACGGTCGGGCGCAAGCCCAGGCTCGCGACGCCGGGCAGCGGGGTGTCGGCGAGGCCGTGGACCTGGACGACGAAGATGCCCATCAGCGCCGGCCGCTTGTGCGCGATCGGCAGGTTCAGCGTCGGGAAGCCGAGGTCGCGGCCGAGCTTCAGGCCGTGCGTGACGTGGCCGCTGATCGCGTAGCCGTGGCCGAGCGCCTGCGCGGCCGCGGCGAGATTGCCCGCCGCGAGCGCGGCGCGCACGCCGGAGCTGGAGATGCGCGCGCCGTCGCTGCCGGCGACCGTGCCCATTTGCTCGACCTCGAAGCCGTACTGCTCGCCGGCTGCCTTCAGCGTGTCGAAGGTGCCCGCGCGCTTCGCGCCGTAGCAGAAATCGTCGCCGACCATCATCCAGCGCGTGTGCAGCCCGCCCACGAGCGTGCGCTCGACGAACGCCTGCGGCGACTGGCTGGCGAACGTATGGTTGAAGTGCTCGACGACGACCCGGTCGACGCCGTGCTCGCGCAGCGCCTCCAGCTTGTCGCGCAGCATCGCGATGCGCGGCGGCGCGCCGGCCGGATTGAAGAATTCGCGCGGATGCGGCTCGAAGGTCATCACGCAGACGGGCAGGCCGCGCGCGTCCGCTGCCGCGCGCACGCGCGCGAGCAGGGCCTGGTGGCCGCGATGGACACCGTCGAAGTTGCCGATCGTCAGCGCGCACGGGGCACGGCTTTCGGCGTTGGGCAGGCCGCGGAAGACTTTCACGATAGCGGGTGCAGCGTCGGGGAATGAGCGGATCGAGGCCGCAAAGCAGAAGATTATAAACGCTCGGGCGGGCCGGCGGCTCAGGAGGCGGGAAACGCGAGACCGAATGGTAAAATTCGCGGATGAAAAAACTCGTCATCTTGATTTCCGGTCGCGGCAGCAACATGGAAGCCATCGTCCGCGCGTGCGCGCAGGAGCGGTGGCCCGCCGAGATTGCCGCCGTGATCGCCAACCGGCCCGACGCGGCCGGCCTTGCCTTCGCGGCGTCGCACGGGATCGCGACCGCCGTGGTCGACCACCGGTCGTTCGACGGCCGCGACAGCTTCGATGCGGCGCTGGCCCACGAAATCGACCGCTTCGCGCCGGATCTCGTGATCCTCGCCGGCTTCATGCGCATCCTGACGCCGGCATTCGTCAGACGATACGAGGGCCGGATGCTGAACATCCACCCGTCGCTGCTGCCGAGCTTCAAGGGCATCCACACGCATCAGGCGGCGCTCGACGCGGGCTGCGCGCTGCACGGCGCGACCGTGCACTTCGTCATTCCCGAACTCGACAGCGGCGCGATCGTCGCGCAGGGCGCGGTGCCGGTGCGCGCCGGCGACGACGCGGCCGCGCTCGCGCAGCGCGTGCTCGCGGTCGAGCACGTGCTGTATCCGCGCGCGGTGCGCTGGTTCGTCGACGGGCGCCTGCGCCTCGAGAACGGCCGTGCAGTGGTCGCGCCGGAGGAGGCGCGCTGGATTTTCGCGGACCAACCGCAACCCATGACGAGCGAGGGCGTATGAAGCTGCACGGATTCCTGATCGGCCAGACCGAGACTTTGCTGGCCGAGGTGCTGAAGTTCGCCGGCCCGGCCGATGCGACGACGAGCCGGTTCTTCCGGGCCCATCCGAAGCTCGGGCACGCGGAGCGCGGCGTGATCGCCGAGGCGGTGTTCGCGGTGCTGCGCCGGAAGATGGAGTATGCGCACCTCGCCGAGAGCGGCACCGGCAGCCCGGCGCGGCGGCTCACGCTGCTCGGCCTGATGCAGACGGCCGGCCGCAACGCGCTGAAGCCGTTCGTGTCCGACGCCGAGGCCGCGTGGCTCGAGCATGTGTCGAAGATCGATCCGGCGAGCCTGCCGGTGCGCGTGCGCGCGAACCTTCCGGACTGGATCCAGCAGGCGCTGTCGTCGCGCTTCGACGCCGAGGAACTCGCGCAGCTCGCCGCCGCGATGAACTACCCGGCGCCGCTCGACCTGCGCGCGAACGCGCAGAAGGCGACGCGCGACCAGGTGATCGACGCGCTGCGCGCGAACGGCATCGACGCCGGCGCGACGCCGTTCGCGCCGTTCGGCGTGCGGGTCGCCGGCAAGCCGGCGCTCACCAAGCTCAAGGTGTTCGAGGAAGGCATGATCGAGGTGCAGGACGAGGGCAGCCAGCTGCTGTGCTCGCTCGTCGCGCCGCGCCGCGGCGAGATGGTCGTCGACTTCTGCGCGGGCGCGGGCGGCAAGACGCTCGCGCTCGGCGCGATGATGCGCTCGACCGGCCGCCTGTATGCGTTCGACGTGTCCGAGAAGCGGCTCGCGAAGCTGAAGCCGCGCCTTGCGCGCAGCGGGCTGTCGAACGTGAACCCGGTGCTGATCGACAGCGAGCACGACGCGAAGATCAAGCGGCTCGCCGGCAAGATCGACCGCGTGCTGGTCGACGCCCCGTGCAGCGGCCTCGGCACGCTGCGCCGCAACCCCGACTTGAAGTGGCGCCAGTCGCGCGCGTCGATCGACGAGCTCACGCCGAAGCAGGCGTCGATCCTCGCGAGCGCGGCGCGCCTCGTGAAGAAGGGCGGGCGGCTCGTCTACGCGACCTGCAGCGTGCTCGACGCGGAGAACGAGGCGATCGTCGCGCAGTTCCTCGCCGATCATCCGGAGTTCGTGCTGGTGCCGGCGCAGAAGGTGCTGGCCGACCAGCGCATCGCGCTCGATACCGGCGACTACCTGTCGCTGTGGCCGCACCGCCATGCGACCGACGGCTTCTTCGCCGCCGTGCTCGAGCGGCGCGCGCAGGCGGCGTAACGGCGGGCCGCACCACGGATGATGCAGAACCTGCAGAGCCGCCTGCTGTCGCGCCGCCTCGCGTCGGTGATCCAGGACTTCAACCAGCCGGTGATGATCTGGCAGGCGGCGATCCTGGTCGGCGCGCTGTGCTTCGCATGGCTCGCCGCGCGCTTCGTGCACGGCCGCATCGACGCGCGCCGCCGCGCGGCCGGGCGCGGGCCCGGCGCCGGCGCGCAGAGCCTGAAGCGCGCACTGTTCCCGCTGTTCGGCGGCGGGTTCGTGTGGATCGCGCAGCTCGCGTTCGACCCGTTCATGTCGACGGCGCTGCTGTCGCTCGCGCTCGTGCCGCTCATCGGCATCGGGCTCATCTACGTGCTGTTCTTCTTCGCGCGGCGTGTGTTCGCGCGCGACGGCAGCACCCATGCGTGGCTGTCGATCGTCGAGAAGATCGTGTCGACCGTCGTGTGGGCCGCGATGGTGCTGACCGTGCTCGGCATCCAGCGCGACGTGATCGCGTGGCTCGACAGCGTGCAGTTCCGCGTCGCGAACGCGCACCTCACGCTGCTGTCGCTGATCTCCGGCGCGCTGTGGATCTGCGTGACGCTGCTGGTCGCGATGTGGCTCGGCTCGGTGCTCGAGGACCGCCTGACGCGCGCGAGCACGCTCGACGCGAACCTGAAGGTCGTGCTGTCGCGGATCGGGCGCGCGCTGCTCGTGTTCGCGGCGGTGCTGATCGGGCTGTCGCTCGTCGGCATCGACGTCACCGTGCTCGGCGTGTTCGGCGGCGCGGTCGGCGTCGGGCTCGGCTTCGGCCTGCAGAAGATCGCGAGCAACTACGTGTCGGGCTTCATCATCCTGCTCGACCGGTCGCTGCGGCTCGGCGACGCGATCAGCGTGGGCGGCCTGCAGGGCATCGTCACGCAGATCCGCACGCGCTACACGGTCGTGCGCGGCCTCGACGGCAACGAGACGCTGATCCCGAACGAGAAGCTGATCACCGACGTCGTGCAGAACCAGTCGTCGTACCTGACGCGCGGCTACGCGAAGGTCGCGGTGCAGGTCGCGTACACGAGCGACGTCGAGCACGCGCTGACGCTGCTCGCCGAAGCCGCGAAGGGCGTGCCGCGCGTGCTCGACGAGCCGGCGCCGACGCCGTATCTGGTGAGCTTCGGCGCGGACGGCATCGATCTCGAGCTCGGCTTCTGGATCGAGGATTCCGCGAAAGGCACGTCGGGCGTGCGCTCGACGGTGAACCGCAACGTCTGGCGGCTCTTCAGCGAGCACGGGATCTCGATCCCGTTCCCGCAGCGCGAGGTGCGCGTCGTCGGCCTGCCGGACGGCTTCGCGGCGATGCGCGCCGAGGACGGCGACGGCGCGGCCGCCCGCGCGGTCGTGTAAGCCGGCCGGACGCGGAGCGCCGGGCCGGCGGAGTCCGCCGCTGGACTGCCGGCGTTGCGTCAAGGCAAGAAATATTCATTTTTTACAAAGACTTGGAACGGTTGAAGTAAAATCCTGGTCTATTCAGCGGTATGCTTTCATTTTTCTGACGCCGGCGCGTTGCCGGCGTCGTTCACTCCACAGGTAACTGCCTTGTTGAATTCCCTGCTCGACTTTCTTTCTCACGGGCTTCTGCGCTTCTCGTGGTGGCAGATCGTGCTGTTCGCGCTCGCGGTCACGCACGTGACGATCATCGGGGTGACGGTCTACCTGCACCGCTGCCAGGCGCACCGCGCGCTGGAGCTGCATCCGATCGCCAGCCATTTCTTCCGCCTCTGGCTGTGGATGACGACCGGCATGCTGACCGGCCAGTGGGCGGCGATTCACCGCAAGCACCACGCGAAGTGCGAGACCGAGGAAGATCCGCACAGCCCGCAGACGAGAGGCATCTGGAAGGTGTTCCTCGAAGGCGCCGAGCTGTACCGTGCAGAAGCGAAGAACGAAGAGACGATGCGCAAGTTCGGCCACGGCACGCCGAACGACTGGATCGAGCGCAATATCTACTCGAAGTATCCGATTCTCGGCGTCAGCCTGATGATGGTGATCGACGTCGCGCTGTTCGGCGTGGTCGGCCTGACCGTGTGGGCCGTGCAGATGGTCTGGATCCCGTTCTGGGCGGCGGGCGTCGTCAACGGTTTCGGCCACTACTGGGGCTACCGCAACTTCAACTCGGCCGATGCGAGCACGAACCTGTTCCCGTGGGGCATCGTGATCGGCGGCGAGGAACTGCACAACAACCATCACACGTTCGCGACGTCCGCGAAGCTGTCGAACAAGTGGTACGAGTTCGACATCGGCTGGATGTACATCCGCATCATGTCCGCGTTCGGTCTCGCGAAGGTGAAGAAGGTCGCGCCGACGCCGCGCCTGAACAAGCCGAAGACGGTGCTCGACCAGGAAACGCTGCAGGCCGTGCTGTCGAACCGCTACGAGGTGATGGCGCGCTACGGCAAGGCCGTCAAGCGGGCGTACCGGCAGGAGCTCGTGCGCCTGAAGGAGCTCGGCTCGGGCGAGAAGTACCAGCTGATGCGCGGCGCGCGCAAGTGGTTCCACAAGGACGCGGACGGCCTCGACGAGCCGCAGAAGAAGCTGCTGCCGGAAATCTTCGCGAACAGCCAGAAGCTGCAGACGTACTTCCAGCTGCGCCAGGATCTCGCCGCGATCTGGGATCGTTCGACCGCGTCGCGCGAACAGCTGCTGGCCCAATTGCAGGATTGGTGCCATCGCGCCGAACAAAGCGGCATCAAGGCGTTGCAGGAATTTGCGATGCGCCTGCGCCGCTACGCCTGATTCGAAATCGATTAGAATCTCAGGACGTCACAAACCCCGCGCTGGCGGGGTTTTTTCTTTTGGGCGACCGTAAAGCATGGGACCAGAGTAAGCGCTAAAGCGCTAACTCTGGTCGACAGGAGATATGTAGATGCAATCGACGATCAAACCCGTCGAGTACGACCGGCCGGTCGCGGCAGGCGCAGTCTGCGGCGTCGGGCAAGCATGGGCAAAGGTGCCCGAGACGCCGTCCCCCGAGGAGCGCGCCGCACTGAAAGCGCGTATCAAGGCGCTGCTGGCCCGCGAGAAGGCAGTCCTGGTCGCGCACTATTACGTGGACGCCGAATTGCAGGAACTCGCCGACGAAACCGGCGGCTGTGTCGCCGATTCGCTCGAAATGGCCCGCTTCGGCCGCGACCATGACGCGCAGACGCTCGTCGTCGCGGGCGTGCGCTTCATGGGCGAAACCGCGAAGATCCTGAGTCCGGCCAAACGAATCCTGATGCCGGACCTCGACGCCACCTGTTCGCTCGACCTCGGCTGCCCGGCCGATGAATTCTCCGCGTTCTGCGATGCGCATCCGGACCGCACCGTCGTCGTCTACGCGAACACCAGCGCCGCCGTGAAGGCGTGCGCGGACTGGATGGTCACGTCGTCGATCGGCCTCGAGATCGTCGCGGATCTCCACGCCCGCGGCGAGAAGATCATCTGGGCGCCGGATCGCCATCTCGGCAGCTACATCCAGAAGAAAACCGGCGCGGACATGCTGCTGTGGCAGGGTTCGTGCCTCGTTCACGACGAATTCAAGGGCATCGAGCTCGACCTGCTGCGCGCCGAATATCCGGACGCGAAGGTGCTCGTCCATCCGGAATCGCCGGAGAGCGTCGTCGCGCTGGCCGACGTCGTCGGCTCGACGACGCAGCTGATCGACGCGGCGGTGAAGCTGGACGCGACGCGCTTCATCGTCGCGACCGATCTCGGCATCCTGCACAAGATGCAGCTCGCGGCACCGGGCAAGACCTTCATTGCGGCGCCGACGGCCGGCAACAGCGCGACCTGCAAGAGCTGCGCGCACTGCCCGTGGATGGCGATGAACGGCCTCGCGAACCTCGCGGACGTGCTCGAGCGCGGCCACAACGAGATCTTCGTCGATCCGGCGGTCGGCGCGCGCGCGCGCCTGCCGATCGACCGGATGCTCGATTTCGCGGCCGCTCACAAGAAGCGCGTGCAGGCGAGCGGCGACCTGCAGCGCGACCAGCAACTGTTCGCGAACGTGGGGGCGGCATGACGACCAGTGCCGTTTCCCCGCTTTACGAAGCGATCCGTGCGCAATACGGCGCCGTGTTCGACGACGCGCTCGCGCGCAACGTCGCCGATGCGATTGCCGAGGACGTCGGCATGGGCGACCAGACCGGGCGGCTCGTGCCGGCCGGCGAGCGCCGCCGTGCGCGCATCATCGTGCGCGAAGAAGCCGTGCTGTGCGGCGTGCCCTGGTTCGACGCGGTGATGCGCCGGATCGATCCGACGATCGACGTGCGCTGGCAGTATCGCGAAGGCGACCGGATGAAGGCCGATTCGACCGTCTGCGAACTCGAAGGCCCGGCGCGCGCGCTGCTGACCGCCGAGCGCAACGGGCTGAACTTCCTGCAATTGCTGTCGGGCGTCGCGACGGCGACGCGCCGCTATGTCGACCGGGTCGAAGGCACGCGCGCGCAGATCCTCGATACGCGCAAGACGCTGCCGGGCCTGCGGCTCGCGCAGAAGTACGCGGTGCGGGTCGGCGGCGGCGCGAACCAGCGGCTCGCGCTGTACGACGGAATCCTGATCAAGGAGAACCACATTGCCGCCGCGGGCGGCGTCGGCGAAGCGCTCGACGCGGCGTTCACGCTGAATGCCGGCGTGCCGGTGCAGGTCGAGGTCGAGACGCTCGCGCAGCTCGACACGGCGCTCGCGCACGGCGCGCAGTCGGTGCTGCTCGACAACTTCACGGTCGACATGATGCGCGAGGCGGTGCGCGTGGCGGCTGGCAAGGCCGTGCTCGAAGTGTCGGGCGGCGTCAATTTCGATACGGTGCGCACGTTCGCCGAGACCGGCGTCGACCGCATCTCGATCGGCGCGCTGACGAAGGACGTGCGCGCGACCGATTATTCGATGCGCATCGTCGACTGACCGCGCGGCGCAATCCGCAGACAAAAAAGCCGTTGGCGTTTTGCCAACGGCTTTTTTGCTGGTGCGGCGCGCGGCTCAGCGGCGCGCTTTCGGCGTCAGCACGCTCGGCAGCGCCTTCGGCAGCGTGTGCGGCCAGTCGCGGCTGTAATGCAGCCCGCGGCTTTCGCGTCGCGACTGGGCGCTCTTGACGATCAGCATCGCGACGTCGACGAGGTTGCGCAGCTCCAGCAGGTCGCGGCTCACGCGGAAGTTCGCGTAATACTCGTGGATTTCGTCGCGCAACAGCGACAGCCGGTGCTTCGCGCGTTCGAGGCGCTTGTCGGTGCGCACGATGCCGACGTAGTTCCACATCAGGCGCCGCAACTCGTCCCAGTTGTGCGCGACGACGACTTCCTCGTCGGGATCCGACACGCGGCTCTCGTCCCACGCGGGCAGCGCACCCGGCGAGTCGACTTCGAAGCCGGCCGTCTCGATCGCTCCGGCAGCCGCGCGGCCGATGACGAGGCATTCGAGCAACGAGTTGCTGGCGAGCCGGTTCGCGCCGTGCAGCCCCGTGTACGACGTTTCGCCGACCGCATACAGGCCGGCGAGGTCGGTGCGGCCCGCGAGATCGGTGACGACGCCGCCGCACGTGTAGTGCGCGGCCGGCACGACCGGAATCGGCTGCTTCGCGATGTCGATGCCGAACTCGAGGCAGCGCGCGTGGATCGTCGGGAAATGTTCGCGCAGGAACGCTTCCGGCTGGTGGCTGATGTCGAGGTACACGCAGTCGATCCCGCGCTTCTTGATCTCGAAGTCGATCGCGCGCGCGACGATGTCGCGCGGCGCCAGTTCCTCGCGCGGGTCGTGCGCGGGCATGAAGCGGGTGCCGTCCGGCAGCTTCAGCAGGCCGCCTTCGCCGCGCACCGCCTCGGAGATCAGGAACGACTTCGCGTACGGGTGGAACAGGCAGGTCGGGTGGAACTGGATGAATTCCATGTTCGCGACGCGGCAGCCCGCGCGCCACGCCATCGCGATGCCGTCGCCGGTCGCGGTGTCCGGGTTGGTCGTGTACAGGTAGACCTTGCCCGCGCCGCCGGTGGCGAGCACCGTGTGCGGCGCTTCGATCGTGACGGTGCGGCCGCTGTCGACGTCGAGCGCGTACAGGCCGTGGCAGCGGCGGCCGGGCAGGCCGAGCCGCTCCGACGTGATCAGGTCGACCGCATGGTGGTTCTCGAGGAACGTGATGTTCGGATGCCGGCGCGCGCGCTCGGACAGCGTCGCGAGCACCGCGTGCCCGGTCGCGTCGGCGGCGTGGATGATGCGGCGGTGGCTGTGGCCGCCTTCGCGGGTCAGGTGAAAGCCGAGTTCGGCGGCGTCGTCCTTCGTGAACGGCACGCCCTGCGAAATCAGCCATTCGATCGCTTCGCGGCCGTGCTCGACGATGTAGCGCGTCGCGCTCTCGTCGCACAGGCCGCCGCCGGCGACCAGCGTGTCATCGACATGGTTCTCGATGCTGTCCGCGGAATCGAGCACGGCGGCGATGCCGCCTTGCGCGTTGTCGCTCGCGCCTTCCATCATCGAACGCTTCGCGATCAGCGCGACCCGCCGCGTGCCGGCCAGATTGAGCGCGACCGACAGCCCTGCCAGGCCGCTGCCGACGATCGCCACATCGAATTTCATTGCTGCATCTCCATCATTTCACGCTTGATCTTGTGTATTCCGGCGGCCGCAGCCGCGGAAAGGGGAGAGCATACCGCGTCGGGCGAAAGCGTGCGCACAAAACAAAAAGCCCCGCGGTTGCGGGGCTTTTTGGTCACCGTCAGGCTGGCAGAAACCGGAGATTACTTGATCTTGGTTTCTTTGTATTCCACATGCTTGCGGACGACGGGATCAAACTTCTTGATCGCCATCTTTTCCGGCATGTTGCGCTTGTTCTTCGTGGTCGTGTAGAAGTGACCCGTGCCAGCGGTCGACTCGAGCTTGATCTTGTCGCGTGCGCCTTTTGCCATGATTGTGCTCCTTGGGCTTAGGCTTCGCCGCGTGCGCGCAGGTCAGCGAGCACGGAATCGATGCCGTTCTTGTCGATCAGGCGCAGGCCGGCGTTCGAAACGCGCAGGCGCACCCAACGGTTTTCGCTTTCCACCCAGAACCGGCGGTTTTGCAGGTTCGGCAGGAAGCGGCGCTTCGTCTTGTTGTTCGCGTGGGAAACGTTGTTGCCGCTCATCGGCGCTTTCCCAGTTACTTGGCATACGCGTGCCATGAGAGCACTCCTAATACGCTAAATTCGGGGTTCGATCGCCGGTGAAGGTTCTCATCGCGCAGCCACGTGATCCATAGCTGCACTCAGAACGCCCAAGCCCTTAAACAGACAAGGCCCTTCGATGGCTAGAACTGGTTGGAAAAAAGACAGACGGCGATTCTAGCAGAAAAAGTTCAGGAAAATCAAACGTAATTTCGTCGTGCCGTCGTGGTGCGCGTGCGCCGCCCGCCGGAGTCCGTCTGGGGCGGGCTCCGCCGGGCCGACCTGTGCAGCCCGGCGTAGTTTACAGCAAGCCGGCGCGTGCGAACGAGAACGTTTCGGTCGCGCCGACGACGACATGATCCAGCAGGCGCACGTCGAAGAGTGCGAGCGCGTCGCGCAGCACGCGGGTCAGGCGCCGGTCCTCCGCGCTCGGCTGGACCGCGCCGGACGGGTGATTGTGCGCGACGACCAGCCCGGCGGCGTTCACCGACAGCGCGCGGCGCACGATCTCGCGCGGGTAGACGGCCATCCGCGTCAGCGAGCCGCGCGCGCTTTCCTCGCTGTCGACGAGGCTGTTGCGCGCGTCGAGGTACAGGGTCATGAACACTTCGTACGGGCGCGTGCCGATCACGAGGCGCAGGTAATCCTCGACAGCGCCGGGCGAGTCGATCAGCAGGTGCTCGCGTGCCTTCTCGGCGAGCGCGCGCCGCGCGAGCTCGGCGACCGCGGACAGCCGGGCGATGCGGGCGTCGCCGATGCCGGGGCGGCCGCGGAAATCGTCCGGAGTCGCGTCCAGCAGCCCGCGCAGCGACTTGCCGAAGTGTTCGAGCAGCGCACGCGCGCTGTCGAACACGTTGTGGCCGGCCACGCCGGTGCCGAGCAGCAGCACGATCAGCTCGTCGTCGGACAGCGCGGCCGGCCCGCGCTCGAGCAGCCGCTCGCGCGGCAGGTCGGGCCGTTTCGCGCGCGCCGCGCCGCGCTTGGGCTGCCCGGACGTGCGCGGCGCGGCATCGGCGGCGTCGCGGCATTCGGGGAGGGGCGACAATTGTTGCGGCATGGTTGATTCTCCATTGTGGCGGGCGGGCAGGCCTGCGCAACGTCGTCGCACTTTCCGCCTTGCGCGCTCAGGTGACTTACAATACGGGTTTTGCGCCGGGCCTCGCGGCCGCATCGGGCGCCGACTGAACGAGTAATTCATGAGCCTCATCGATCTTTCCGAAGTGAAGCCCGGTTCGCACGTCACGCTGCACTACCGGCTGGCACTGGCTGACGGCGCCGACATCGTCAACACCTTTTCCGACAAGCCCGCGACGCTGCTGCTCGGCGCAGGGCAGCTGGCGCCCTCGCTGGAACAGATTCTCGTCGGGCTCAGGGTGGGCGACCATTCGACTTATCGGCTAGCGCCCGAACAGGCATTCGGGCCCCGAAATCCGGACATGCTCCAGCGCGTGACGCTCAAGACGCTGCGCGAGAACGGGATGATCGGCGAGGACTTCACGCCGGGCGACCTGATCGAATTCAATGCGCCGGACGGCGGTCGATATGCAGGGGTGCTGAAGGAAGTCGGCGAAACCTCGGCGCTGTTCGACTTCAATCATCCGCTCGCGGGCCAAGCGCTCACGTTCGAAGTGAAAATCATCGGGATCCTGTAATCATGAGCACCACCGATACGCTGTCCGGACAGACCGTCGCCGCCGACGCCGAAATCCTGCTGGCCCAGCCGCGCGGCTTCTGCGCGGGGGTCGATCGCGCGATCGAGATCGTCGAGCGCGCGATCGCGATGTACGGCGCACCGATCTACGTGCGCCACGAGATCGTCCACAACAAGTACGTGGTCGAGGACCTGAAGAAGAAGGGCGCGATTTTCGTCGAGGAACTCGAGGAAGTGCCGTCCGGCAACACCGTGATCTTCAGCGCGCACGGCGTATCGAAGGCGGTGCGCGACGAGGCCGGCGTGCGCGGGCTGCGCGTCTACGACGCGACGTGTCCGCTCGTCACGAAGGTGCACGTCGAAGTGGCGAAGATGCGCCAGGATGGCGTCGACATCGTGATGATCGGGCACAAGGGGCATCCGGAGGTCGAGGGCACGATGGGGCAGGTCGAGCGCGGCATGCATCTCGTCGAGAGCGTCGAGGACGTGCAGAAGCTCGAGCTCGCCGATCCGGAGCGCATCGCGCTCGTCACGCAGACGACGCTGTCCGTCGACGACGCGGCCGAGATCATCGCCGCGCTGAAGGCGAAGTACCCGAAGATCCGCGAGCCGAAGAAGCAGGACATCTGCTATGCGACGCAGAACCGCCAGGACGCGGTGAAGTTCATGGCGCCGCAGTGCGACGTCGTGATCGTCGTCGGCAGCCCGAACAGCTCGAATTCGAGCCGGTTGCGCGAAGTGGCCGAGAAGCGCGGCGTCGCGGCATACATGGTGGATGCGCCCGACCAGATCGATCCGGCGTGGGTCGCCGGCAAGCGCCGCATCGGCGTGACGGCCGGCGCGTCGGCGCCCGAGGTGCTCGCCCAGGCGGTGATCGCACGTCTGCGCGAACTCGGCGTGCGCAACGTCCGCGCGCTCGACGGGATCGAAGAGAGCGTATCGTTCCCGCTGCCGCGCGGCCTGAACCTGCCGCCCGCCGCCTGATTGTCCGCTCCGCTTTCGCAATACCCGAAGCGCGCCTCCCGGCGCGCTTTTTTTTGCACCGCGAAAATGCGGGCGCAACCATTATTCACACCATTGGTGCAACCGGGTTGCTATCCGCGCGATTAAGCCCCTCTCAAAATTGGTTGCAATGCAGGAAAACCCCATCAAATCAGGAATATTGGCGTTCTATAAATGGAGTTACAATTCGCCCGTTTTCAGGCCGGGATGGCCTTGGAACCCGGTTTTGGCAAGGCGCAGGAGACCTATTTAATGCATGTGAAGTTGGCTTACGCCGTGTCCGTCGCCGCAGCGGTTGCAATGCTCGGCCGGGGCAGCAAAAAGAGCGATGGCAGGGCAGTAGTGGCATATGCGGTTCCGGCAGCCAACGACGTGCGCGTTGCCATCACCGGTCATGCGCGGCGGGCCGTGTGCCGCATCGCGCAATCGGACAGTGATACGGATAACGGGGCAGGTTTGGCGAGCGACGCATTCAACGCGCAGCGCCCGAAGCACGGCATGCATTCGGCACGGTGCGCCGCGCGCGGCAGCGCAACGGGCACGGCGATTGCCGCAGCCCGCGCGGGCAACCGCGAGGCGACGACGGCGGCACGCGGCACACCGCCGGCGCGTGCGCTTTGCGGCCAGATTCGCGGCAAGACCCGCGGCAACGCAGGCGACGTGCAGATGGCACCGCTCTCCTTTCATATCGATTCGACCTGGCAGCGTGTCGGCACGACGCATCGCGTCGTGGCCGGCGGCCTGTTTCGGTCCATGAATTCCGACGCGTGCCGGACGAAAGTCGGGCGCGTTCTTCGCGCAGCCGGTTCCGGCGCCGCGCGGGCAGCGGACGGCGGGCTTGCAGCGCAGGCGGCGCCGTTCGGCATCGGAGTACAAACCCTTGGCGACATCGGCGCGTGCGTCGCCAAGGTGGTCGAGCTCGCGGGCAACGCGGTGCAGAACCTGATCGGCCCGGACACGGCGTTCGCCGCGGCCCGGACGGAAAAAGGCACGGATTCCGGACAGCCGGACGCCGGGCGTGTCGGCACGCTGCCCTACGACTTCAAGGAGGCAAAGAAAACCGTCCTCGATGTCGTGACGATGTAGCGACGGGACTCGTGACGGCACCGGAACAGTGCGGTGCCGTTTCTGTATCCGCTCCGGCGGCAGGTCCGGCTGTACAGGCCGGGCGGCGCACGCCGGGACGATCCACCCTTACCGGTCTTTTCTAGTACCCGCAGTGCCGCCGAGACGACGTGATTCTCCGCTTACCCGCGGGGCGCAGCCTCATCCGGCAGCACGGGCCAAGGAGCTTTAAATGGATATTTTCGTCCAGCAGATCCTCAACGGGCTGGTGCTCGGCAGTGTCTACGCCATCATCGCGTTGGGCTACACGATGGTGTACGGCATTCTCGGCATCATCAACTTCGCGCACGGCGATGTGCTGATGATCGGCGCGATGGTCGCACTCTCCGCGATCACCGTGCTGCAGAACCATTTCCCGCAGCTCGGCAACGTCGCGACACTGACGATCGGCCTGGGCATCGCCGCGATCGTGTGCGCCGTCGTCGGCTACACGATCGAGCGGGTCGCGTACCGGCCGCTGCGCCGCGCGCCGCGTCTCGCGCCGCTGATCACCGCGATCGGTGTGTCGATCCTGCTGCAGACCGCCGCGATGATCATCTGGTCGCGCAACCCGCTGCCGTTCCCGCAGCTGCTGCCGACCGACCCGATCAACGTGATCAAGGCCACCGACACGACGCCCGGCGCCGTGATCTCGATGACCGAAATCGTGATCATCGCCGTCGCGTTCCTCGTGATGGGCGGCCTGCTGCTGCTGGTGCACAAGACCAAGCTCGGCCGCGCGATGCGCGCGATCGCGGAAAGCCCGAACACCGCCAGCCTGATGGGCGTGAACCCGAATTTCGTGATCTCGGCGACCTTCATGATCGGCTCGGCGCTCGCCGCGCTCGCCGGCGTGATGATCGCGTCGGAGTATGGCAACGTGCACTTCTACATGGGCTTCATCCCGGGCATGAAAGCGTTCACGGCAGCCGTGCTGGGCGGCATCGGCAACCTCGCGGGCGCGATGGTCGGCGGGGTGGTGCTCGGTCTCATCGAGCAGCTGGGCGCCGGCTATATCGGCAATCTGACGGGGGGCGTGTTCGGCAGCAACTACCAGGACGTGTTCGCGTTCATCGTGCTGATCATCGTGCTCGTGTTCCGTCCGTCCGGCCTGCTGGGCGAACGTGTCGCGGACCGCGCGTAACGGAAGGGGAGCAACAACATGACATCCATTCAACCGATCGAAACCTCGACGACGCTCGTCGAAGAACGCAACACCGCGAAGACCGTCACCATCGGGATCCTCACCGCGGCGTTCGTGATCGCCGCGCCGGTCATCATCGGCGCAGCGGGCGGCAACTACTGGGTCCGCGTGCTGGACTTCGCGATGCTGTACGTGATGCTCGCGCTGGGGCTGAACGTGGTGGTCGGCTTCGCCGGCCTGCTGGACC
This sequence comes from Burkholderia ubonensis, assembly GCF_001718695.1. Classification (NCBI taxonomy): domain Bacteria; kingdom Pseudomonadati; phylum Pseudomonadota; class Betaproteobacteria; order Burkholderiales; family Burkholderiaceae; genus Burkholderia; species Burkholderia ubonensis. The sequence goes on from NZ_CP013420.1 coordinate 3,199,019, forward strand.
TGGGCTACATCGCGTTCTACGCGGTGGGCGCATACACGGCGGCGTTGCTGAGCTCGCCGCACCTGACCACGCAGTTCGAGTGGATCGCGCAGCTCGCGCCCGGCGGGCTTCACGTGCCGTTCCTGATCATCGTGCCGATCGCGATGGCGATCGCCGCGATCTTCGGGATCCTGCTCGGCGCGCCGACGCTGCGGCTGCGCGGCGACTACCTCGCGATCGTCACGCTGGGCTTCGGTGAGATCGTGCGGATCTTCATGAACAACCTCGACCGTCCGGTGAACATCACGAACGGCCCGAAGGGGATCACAGGGATCGATCCGGTGCACGCCGGCGACTTCAGCCTCGCGCAGACGCACTCGCTGTTCGGCATCCAGCTGCCGTCGGTCTACATGTACTACTACCTGTTCGTGCTGTGCGCGCTGCTGGTGATCTGGACGTGTACGCGCCTGCAGCACTCGCGCATCGGCCGCGCATGGGCGGCGATCCGCGAGGACGAGATCGCGGCGAAGGCGATGGGCATCAACACCCGCAACGTGAAGCTGCTCGCGTTCGCGATGGGCGCGTCGTTCGGCGGCCTGTCGGGCGCGATGTTCGGCTCGTTCCAGGGCTTCGTGTCGCCGGAATCGTTCACGTTCTGGGAGTCGATCGTCGTGCTGGCCTGCGTGGTGCTCGGCGGCATGGGCCATATCCCGGGCGTGATCCTCGGCGCGGTGCTGCTCGCGATCTTCCCGGAATTCCTGCGTTCGACGATGAGCCCGCTGCAGCATGCGATCTTCGGCCACGACGTCGTGGATACCGAAGTGATCCGCCAGGCGCTGTACGGCCTCGCGATGGTGATCATCATGCTGTATCGCTCGGAAGGCCTGTGGCCGGCGCCGAAGCATGAGGACAAGATCGCGAAACTGGCGAAGCGCAGCGCCAAGTCGGCGCGCGCATAACGGACTGACAGCGGAAGGAGAAACACACATGAGCGACAAGCAAATCCGACTGTCCGTGAAAGGCGTGAACAAGCGCTTCGGCGGCCTGCAGGCGCTGTCCGACGTCGGCCTCGAGATCAAGGAAGGCGAGATCTACGGCCTGATCGGCCCGAACGGCGCCGGCAAGACGACGTTCTTCAACGTGATCACGGGGCTGTATACGCCGGACTCCGGCGAATTCAGGCTGGACGGCGCGGAATACAAGCCGACCGCGGTGCACCAGGTCGCGAAGACGGGCATTGCGCGGACGTTCCAGAACATCCGCCTGTTCGGCGGGATGACGGCGCTCGAGAACGTGATGGTGGGCCGCCACGTGCGGACCAAGCACGGGCTGCTGGGCGCGGTGTTCCAGACGCCGGCGGAACGCCAGGAAGAGCGCGAGATCAAGGAGCGCGCAATCGAGCTGCTCGAATACGTCGGCGTGCTGCAGTACGCGGACTACACGTCGCGCAACCTGTCGTACGGCCACCAGCGCCGCCTGGAAATCGCGCGCGCGCTCGCGACCGATCCGAAGCTGCTCGCGCTCGACGAGCCGGCGGCCGGGATGAACGCGACGGAGAAGGTGGAACTGACGCGCCTGCTCGACAAGATTCGCTCGGACGGCCGCACGATCCTGCTGATCGAGCACGACGTGAAGCTCGTGATGGGGTTGTGCAACCGGATGACGGTGCTCGATTACGGCAAGGTGATCGCCCAGGGTCTGCCGCAGGACGTGCAGAAGGACCCGAAGGTGATTGAGGCATATCTCGGCGCAGGGGTGCACTGATGGCAGCGGCAATGTTGAAAATCAAGGGCTTGCAGGTCAACTACGGCGGCATCCAGGCCGTCAAGGGCGTTGACATGGAAGTCCGCCAGGGCGAGCTCGTGACGCTGATCGGCGCGAACGGCGCAGGCAAGACCACGACGATGAAGGCGATCACGGGTCTCAAGCCGTACTCGGCGGGCGACATCGAGTACGACGGCAAGTCGATCAAGGGCGTGCCGACGCACGAACTGCTCAAGCGCGGCCTCGCGATGGTGCCGGAAGGCCGCGGGATCTTCGCGCGGATGTCGATCATCGAGAACATGCAGATGGGCGCGTATCTGCGCAACGACGCGGACGGGATCAAGAAGGACGTCGACCGGATGTTCGGCTTCTTCCCGCGCCTGAAGGAGCGCGCGACGCAGCTCGCCGGCACGCTGTCGGGCGGCGAGCAGCAGATGCTCGCGATGTCGCGCGCGATCCTGTCGAAGCCGAAGCTGCTGCTGCTCGACGAGCCGTCGATGGGCCTGTCGCCGATCATGGTCGAGAAGATCTTCGAAGTGGTGCGCACGATCTCGAACGAGGGCATCACGGTGCTGCTCGTCGAGCAGAACGCGCGCCTCGCGCTGCAGGCGGCCGACCGCGGCTACGTGATGGATTCGGGCACGGTCACGATGGAAGGCGACGCGAAGCAGATGCTCGACGACCCGAAGGTGCGGGCCGCGTATCTGGGCGAATGAGCGGGCTCCGCGCGTCGCCGCAGGCGGCGCGCAAGGGGCTTTCGAAAGGCCGTCACGGTTCGCCGTGACGGCCTTTTTTCAGATGAACCCCGTCCGCAAATCGACATGCACGCGGCGTAGCATCGGAAGTCCATCGGCACATGGAGAACACGCATGAGCCTGGATTACGGTTTCGTGAAGGCGAAGGTCAAGGCAGTGGCGGGGCTGAAGGCGTTGCCGCACGGCAGCGAGATCCAGTACCACATCCACCTGACGCTCGCGCTGCCGGACGGCGACTGGGACGTCGCGATCAACGTCGGCACCAACGACGCGGACGACCTGTTGAACTACAAGCTCGTCTACGACTTCCATCACCCGATCACGCAGACGCTCGCTGGCGCAGGAGAGGGCTATGCCGATCTGACGGGGCAGGCCGCGCTGCCCGCGCTCGACTACCTGCGCAGCGACATCCTGAACGAGACCGGCGCGTGGCGCGCGAGCGACGTGATGGACGGCAGCGCGCATCCGGAGCCGATTCCGTCGCTGCTGCGGCTCGTCGATGCCGCGCAGTCGCAGGGGCTCGACGTGGTCGTGTTCGGCCGCACGTACGTCGAAGGCAACGGCATCCACGACACGCACATGAACCAGGGCTCGTCGGGCCCGCACTTCCTGCATCGCGCGGGCGACGACCACAACGACCACAACGACATCTGGCAGGACGGCGCGCTGATCGTGCGCGTGAGCGATACGCAGTGGGCCGCGTATTTCGCCGCGTTCGAGCAGCAGACGGTGCCGACCGACGCGCTCGGCAATCCGCTGCCGGGCGCGGAGCCGATCACGCACTGAGGCCGGCCCCGAGGCTGCCGGCATGCGGCGTCAGGCTGCAGGCAGCGTCTTGCCGAACGAGATGCGTTCCTCGATGCGGTAGCCGAGCGCCGCATAGAAACGGCACGCGTCGTCGTTGCCGGGCAGCACCTGCAGGTTGACCTTCAGGCAGCCGCGCGCGGCGAGCGCGGCCTCCGCGTGGGCGATCAGCGCGCGGCCGACGCCGAGCCGGCGCGCGTCATGCGCGACGCCGAACGAATACAGCCAGCCGCGATGCCCGTCGAAGCCGGCCATCAGCGTGCCCACGACGCGCGCGCCGCTGACCGCGACGAAGAACAGCTCCGGCTGCGTCGCGAGCTTCAGCTCGATCGAGCGCAGCGGATCGCGGTGCGGCGGCGCGTCCGTCTCGCCGTACTGAGGGAACGCATCGCGCCAGACCGCGAGCACGGCGCCGGTATCGGCGCGATCGAACGGACGGATCGCAACGCCATCGGCGGCGGCATCCATCGCGCGGATTTCCTCAGAGCGTGTCGAGAATCGACCGCAGCATCGCCATCATCTGGTCGATTTCTTCGGTCGTCACGTTCAGCGCGGGCATGAAGCGCAGCAGGTTCGGGCGCGCCGCGTTGAGCAGCAGGCCGTCCGGCTGCATCTCGCGCGCCTTCTCGACGATCTGCGGACCGATGTCCCTGCCGAGCAGCAGCGCGCGCAGCAGGCCCTCGCCGCGCTCGCCTTCGAAGCCGCGCTCTTCCGACAGCTCGAGCAGCTTGCGCTTCAGGTATTCGCCGCGCGCGCGCACGCCTTCGAGGAAGCCGGGCGCGACGAGCTGCGAGATCACCGAGTAGCCTGCCGCCGTCATCAGCGGGTTGCCGTTGTAGGTGCCGCCCTGGTCGCCGGCCTCGAACACCGCGACGTCGGCCTTCGACAGCAGTGCCGCGAGCGGCACGCCGCTGCCGATGCCCTTGCCGAGCGTCATGATGTCCGGCTCGATGTCGGCGAGCTCGTACGCGAACAGCGTGCCCGCGCGGCCGCAGCCGCTCTGCACTTCGTCGACGATCAGGAGCAGGTTGTGCTGCTTCGTCAGCGCGCGCAGCGCGCGCATGAATTCGCGGGTCGCGGGGATCACGCCGCCTTCGCCCTGGATCGGCTCGAGCATCACCGCGACGGTCTTCCCGTTGATCAGCTTCTCGACCGACTCGATGTTGTTCAGCTCGGCCTTCGGGAAGCCCGGCACCTGCGGCGCGTACAGCGTGTCCCAGCCCGGCTTGCCGCTCGCCGACATCGTCGCGAGCGTGCGGCCGTGGAAGCCGTGGTCGAACGTGATGATCTCGTACGCGCCGTCCTTGAACTTGCGGCCCCACTTGCGCGCGAGCTTGATCGCGCCTTCGTTCGCTTCGGCGCCGCTGTTCGTGAAGAACACCTTGTCGAACGCGCTATGCTGCGTGAGCAGGCCCGCGAGCTTCGCCATCGGCTCGTTGTAGAACGCCGGCGACGGGTTCAGCAGCTTTTCCGCCTGCGACTTGAGCGCCTCGACGACGCCGTCGTTGCAGTGGCCGAGGCTGTTGACCGCCCAGCCCTGGATGAAATCCAGATAGCGCTTGCCGGTGTGATCGTAGAGCCATGAACCCTTGCCGTGCGTGAACACGATGTCGGGGCGGGTCGTGATGTACATCAGCGAGTCGATCGGATAATCGTTCAGGGGCATGACGGCAGACTCCTGCTGGGGGGCAAAGGGAAAAGGACAATAAAAAAGCCACGGGTGATGCCGTGGCTGGGTGGTTCGAACAGCTTGTGCGTAACCGGTGAAGCGGGGTAGGGGGTTACGCGCGAGTCCGTGACGAGCCGGCGGCATCCGGGCGGAGCGGCGAGCGGCGACGTCGGAGAGCGGACAGGAAGCGGTTCATGTGCGCAAGCATACGGCATCCCGCGTCCCACTGTAAACCGCCGCGATGCAACAAATGTGTCGCGGCGGTGCGTGGGGCGCGGGAACCGGCCGGGGCTCAGACCGGATGCGCGAGATCGGCGGCGCTCGTGAACGAGTCCGCGTAGAACTCGTCCGCGGGCAGCCCGTGATGCTGCGTGAAGTCGCGCTGCGCGGACTCGACCATCACCGGCGCGCCGCACGCGTAGACCTGGTGCGCCGACAGGTCGGGCAGGTCCTCGATCACCGCGCGATGGACGAAGCCGGTGCGGCCGCTCCACTGGTCGGCGTCGTCCGGCTCGGACAGCACCGGCACGAACCGGAAGTTCGGAATCTCGCGCGCCCATTGCTCGGCGAGCTCGGCGAGATAGATGTCCTTCTTGCGGCGCGCGCCCCAGTAGAGCGTCATCGGACGCGTGATGCCCCGGTGCTTCACGTGCTCGATGATCGCCTTGATCGGCGCGAAGCCGGTGCCGGACGCGAGCAGCACGATCGGCTTGTCCGAATCCTCGCGCAGGAAGAACGTGCCGAGCGGGCCTTCGAAGCGCAGGATGTCGCGCTCCTTCATCGCACCGAACACGTGGTCGGTGAACTTGCCGCCCGGCATGTGGCGGATGTGCAGCTCGATCGGGCCTTCCTCGTGCGGCGCGTTCGCCATCGAGTAGCTGCGGCGCGAGCCGTCCTTCAGGATGAATTCGATGTACTGGCCCGCGAGGTACTGCAGGCGCTCGTTGGCCGGCAGCTGCAGCTTCAGCACCATCACGTCGTCGGCCTTGCGCTCGAGCGCGGCGATGCGGCACGGCAGCTTCTTGACCTGCACCCCGTCGACGCCGGCGATCTCGCGCACGTCGATCTCGAGATCGCATTGCGCCTTCGAGCAGCACAGCAGCGCGAGGCCGCGGGTCCGCTCGTCGTTGGACAGCGCCGACGCGGCGTGCGGGCCCTGCTCGATCTGGCCCGACACGATCTGCCCCTTGCAGGAGCCGCACGCGCCGTTCTTGCAGCCGTACGGCAGATGGACGTTCTGGCGCAGCGCGGCCGCCAGCACGGTTTCGTCCGACTCGACCTGGAATTGCCGGCCGCTTTGCTTGAGAGTGACGTTGAATGCCATAGAACCAACTAGAACAAAATGTGGGGACCGTGCTTGTTGCGCACGGCAGCTACAATGCAGCCGTTGCGCGCTGCGCAACGGTGGCTACTGATTTCGCAAACATCATGATCGCGACACGAATTCTGCGCCGTCCGCGCGTGCTGATCGTCGGCTGCGGCGACGTCGGCCTGCGCTGCGTCGCCCAGTGGCGCGCGCGGCGCGGCGAGCTGCGGATCGTCGCGCTGACGAGCCATCCGGCCCGGCGTGACGAACTGCGCGCTGCGGGCGCGACGCCGATCGTCGGCGACCTCGACCGACCGTCGACGCTGGCCCGCCTCGCGGGGCTTGCGCCGCGCACGATCCTGCATCTCGCGCCGCCGCAGCCCGACGGACGCGACGATCGGCGCACGCGTGCGCTCGTTGCCGCATTGACCGTGCCCGGGCGGCGGCTCGCGCAGCCCGCGCCGGCATCCGGCAGGCTGCGGGCCGCGCGCGCGGCGCTCCGCCTGGCCGGTGCGCCCTCGCGGGAAACGCGTATTGTACCCGACGGTCTTCGCGCGCCCACGCTCGTCTACGCAAGCACGACCGGCGTGTACGGCGACTGCGGCGGCGCGCGCATCGACGAAACGCGGCCGCTCCACCCCGCCAATCCGCGCGCGTTGCGCCGGGTGTCGGCGGAGCGGCAACTGCGCGCCGCGACCGTGCGCGGCGGGCTGTCGGCGCGCATCGTCCGGATCCCCGGCATCTACGCGGCGAACCGGCTGCCGCTCGCGCGCCTCGAACGCGGCACGCCGGCGCTCGCGGCGGCCGACGACGTCTACACGAACCACATCCATGCCGACGACCTTGCGACGATCCTGCTGCGCGCGGCCGCGCGCGGCAGGCCGTCGCGCGCCGTGCACGCGTCGGACGACAGCGAACTGCGGATGGGGGAGTATTTCGACCGGGTCGCACAAGTGTTCGGCCTGCCGCCGCCGCCGCGCGTGAGCCGCGCCGACGCCGAGCGCCTGCTCGAGCCGACGCTGCTGTCGTTCATGCGCGAGTCGCGGCGGCTGTCCAACGCACGGCTCAAGCGCGAATTGTGCGTGACGTTGCGCTATCCGACCGTAGACGATTTCCTTCAAACGCTCGCGCCCGGCGGCGCGTCAGGTCAGCGCGGGTAACGCCTCGATCAGCAGGAAGCAGAGCAACGCGCCGATCAGCGCACCGATCAGGTTCGGGTGATAGCGGTGCTTCAGATGCATCGCGGCCAGCAGCGCGCCGATTGCCACGACACCGATGATCGCGAACGCGATCATCACGTACGACAGTTCGAAAGAGTGGTTGACGCCCATGATGTCTCCCCAGCATCGCTGTTCGTGACAGCTTGTAATTCGAGTATAGCGGGGGATCGGGCGGCCGCTGCGCGGCCGATCGCCGAACGGTCGTGCGGATTTTCCCTTACAGGGTTTTGACGGTATTGCGCAGCGCTGCCAGCTCAGCCTCTGCGAGCCAGCACCAGCTACCGGGCGCCAGCCCGGCCGGCAGCGCGAATCCGCCGATGCTTTCGCGGTGCAGCGCCTCCACGCGATTGCTCGCCGCCGCGACCATCCGTTTCACCTGATGATATTTGCCTTCGAGCACGGTCAGCGCGAGCACGTGCGCGTCGCGCGCGTCGGCTGCGACCGCGGCGATCGGCTTCGGCTCGCCGTGCAGCTGGACGCCCGTGCGCAGCGCGTGCAGCTGCGCGTCGTCGAGCGGGTGGCGCACGGTCGCGACGTAGGTCTTCGGCACCTTGCGCTTCGGCGACGTGTACGCGTGAACGAACTGGCCGTCGTCGGACAGCAGCAGCAGGCCGGTCGTGTCCTGGTCGAGGCGGCCGACGCACTGCACGCCGCGCGCGACGAGCGGCGTCGGCAGCAGGCTGAACACGCTCGCGTGATGCTGCGGATCGCGCGAGCACTCGTAGCCGGCCGGCTTGTTGAGCGCGAGATACGCGCGCGCGTGATACGGCCACGCGGTGCCGTCGAGCGTGAACACGAGGCCGTCCGTGTCGAAGGCTGCGTCCGGGTCGGTCGCGCTCGCGCCCGCGACGGTGACGCGGCCCGATTCGATCAGGCCGCGGCACTGGCGGCGCGAGCCGAAGCCCTGGGTGAAGAGAATGCTTTCGAGATCCATAGCGCGCGCATTCTATCAAGCAGCGGCGCAGGGACGGCATGAACGCGCATGCGTCGGTAAGCTGCCGGAACGCCGCGCTGCGCCCGTTCGTTCAGTTCGAGCGTACGGCGAGTTCGACGGCTACGGTTCGCTGACCGTGCGCGGGCTCGTCCACGACCTGTGCCGCCACGACCGGCGGCATCTGGCCGGCATGCAGTGGCTGCTCGGCAAGATCGACGCGGCGCGCAGCCGCGCGCGCACTTCGCGCTCCATGCCGACCATGTTGCGTGCGTACCCGTACAGCGTGTCGCCGGCCGGCGTCGGCGCGATCCGGCGTGTCGCGCGCGCCAGCAGCACGGTGCCGGCCGGCCCGGCGCGCGAAGGATCAGCCGCCGACGCGCGGCGCGAGCAGATCGGCGAGCCCGATGTTCCTGAACATCTCGCGGCGGATGCGATCGCCGACGCGGAACACTTCCTCGGCGCCGTCCTGCGACGGGTCGACGAACACGCGGTAGGGGCGCTTGCCGGCCGGCGCCGCGACGAGTTCGGCAATGGCCGTGGCGACGGCGTCGGCGTCGGCGTCGGCCGGTTCGAGCGCGGCGAGGCCCTTCAACGCCTGATCGGCGACACCCGCGTACGGCCCGCCGTCGTAGGCGGCCTGCACGGCGGTATCGGCCGGCTTGCCCGCATGGAGGAAGTGATTCGTGCCCCGGGTGAACGCGCCCGGCACGACGATCGACGTTTCGATGCCCCAGCGTGCGAGCTCGGCCGCGTAGGACACCGCGAGCGAGTCCATCGCGGCTTTCGCGGCGAAGTAGGGCGCGAGGAACGGCGGGGTGCCGCCGCGCGCCGACGAGGACGACACCCACACGAGCAGGCCACGGCGCTGGCGGCGCAGGTGCGGCAGCGCCGCGCGGTTCACGCGCTGGGTCGACACGACGTTGACGTCGTAGAGCTGCGCCAGCTGTTCGGGCGTGAACGCTTCGGCCGGCCCGAACACCATGTGACCGGCGTTGTGGACGACGATGTCGAGGCGGCCGTTGTCCGCGATCACGCGATCGATGGCGGCGTCGACCGATGCGTCGTCGCCGACGTCGAGTTCGACGCTGCGCAGATCGACGCCGTGTTGTTGCGCATAGGCGGCGACGGCGGCGACGCGCGGTGCATTGCGCCCGGCGCTCTCGCGCATCGAGGCGTAGACCGTGTGACCGGCGCGGGCGAGCGCCTGGGCCGTCAGCAAGCCGAAGCCGCTGGACGCGCCGGTGACGAGGACGACTTCCTTCATGAGCAATCTCCTGGCGGAAAGATGAGGGGGCGGCGAGCGGTCCGTCAGCACATGCCGCCGTTGGCGCGCAGGATCTGGCCGTTGATCCATGCGCCGTCCGGACCCGCGAGGAACGCGACGGCGCCGGCGATGTCGTCGGGCTGGCCGAGCCGTTCGAGCGGGTTCAGCTTCGCGAGCCGATCGATAAGTTCGGGGCTCTTGCCCTGCAGGAACAACTCGGTCGCGACCGGTCCCGGCGCGACGGCGTTCACGCGGATGCCGCGCCCGCGCATTTCCTGGGCGAGCACCTGCGTCATGCTTTCGACCGCCGCCTTGCTCGCGACGTACAGCCCGTAGGTCGGCATGCGCATCCCGATCACGCTGGTCGACAGGTTGACGATCCGGCCGCCGTCGCGCACGCGCTGCGCTGCCGCGCGGCATACGTTGAACGTGCCCTTCACGTTGATCGCGAACGTGTTGTCGAACACCGCATCGTCGAACTCGGCGATCGCCGCGAGCTTCATCACGCCCGCCGAGTTCACCACCACGTCGATCCCGCCGAAGGCATCGCGGGCCGCGTCGAACAGCGAGGTGACGGCGGCCGGATCGGCGACGTTCGCCTGCACGGCGATCGCCTGACCGCCGTCGGCGACGATCGCGTCGACCACTTCGCGGGCCGGGCCGGCGCTCCCGGCATAGTTGACGACGACCCGGAAGCCGTCCCGGGCGAGTTGGCGCGCGATTTCCGCGCCGATGCCGCGCGACGAACCTGTGACGATGGCGACTTGTTCCGATGTGCTCATGTTCTGCTCCTGTCGAGTGGATGAGTGCCGTTCGATCCGGCGACAGGACCACTGTAGGCTTCCTCGATAAATAAAAATAATGAATAATGATCAGTCAATGAATGACTGAAAGTATGTTTCATGGGATTCGACAGCAGATTGCTCAGCGGTATCGGCGTGCTCTCCGCGGTGATCGAGGCGGGTACCTTCGCGCGGGCGGGCGAGGCGATGGGATTGACGCAGCCGGCGGTGAGCCGTGCGGTGGCGCGGCTGGAGGAGCGCGTCGGGATCCGGATCTTCAACCGGACGGCGCGTGCGATCACGCTGACCGACGAAGGGCGGCGCTTCTACGAGACGGTCGCGCCGCTGCTGGCCGGTATCGAGGAGGCGGCGCTCGACGCCGGTCAGTCGAAGGCGCGCGTGAGAGGGCGGCTGCGGGTCAACGTGGACGGCACGTTCGGCCACTACGTGCTGGCGCCGCGGATGGCGGAATTTCTCGATCGTTATCCGGAGCTGTCGGTCGAGATCAGTGTGCGCGACCGGATGGGCGACCTCGTCGCGGACGGCTTCGACGTGGCCGTGCGCTTCGGCATCCCGGAGCCGTCGTCATATCGCGCGCGATTGCTGCTCGAGACGCGCGTGCTGACGTGCGCGTCGGCGGCCTACATCGCGCGTCATGGCGAACCGCTGCACCCGCGGGATCTCGCTGACGGTCACCGGTGCGTGCTGATCCGCGATCCGGTGACCGGGCGGCCGTATGAATGGGAGTTTCATCGCGGCAACGAAGTCGTGCCGGTCGACGCCGCCGGCAGGCTGACGGTGAACGATACGGGCGGACTGCTCGGCGCGTGCCTGGGCGGCGTCGGCATTGCGCAACTGCTCGAACTCTATGCGCGGGACGTCCTGGCCGACGGAAGGTTGGTGCAGTTGTTGCCCGAGTGGGCGGACGAGACTTTCCCGCTTTACGCGTATCACCATGCGTCGAATCTCGTTTCGGCGAAGGTGAGGGTGTTTCTGGACTTCGTCCGCGAGCTGATGGTCTGAGCGCACCGGGCGGCTGGCCGCCGCCGGTTAGCCGATGCGCTGCGGAACGCGCGGCACCAACAAAAAACCCGCGAAGCGGCGAGCTTGCGCGGGTGTCGACAGACGCAGCGCACGACGCTGCGAAAGACTGGTGCCCAGGGCCGGAATCGAACCGGCACGCCTTGCGGCGGGGGATTTTGAGTCCCCTGCGTCTACCAATTTCACCACCTGGGCTTGTGATCGTTGCCGCACCAGCGATGCTGCGCGGCGAAACGCGGATTATGGCGGAAAATGGGGCGCCGGGCAAGCCATCGGCGCGCCGCGCCGCCCGTTACCGGCTCAGGTAGACGAACCGGCCCTGTTTCACGATCCCCATCACGCTCGCGCGCTGATCGAGTCCGACGTGGTCCTTGTCGCTCGTGTTGACGACGCCGTTCGGCACGACCAGCTCGTGCGCCCGTTCGAGTTCGCGCCGCAGCGCCGTCCGGAACGCCGGCGTGCCCGGCTGCGCCGCCTTCAGCGCGCGGCCGACCGCGTCCGCGAGGCGCGGATACACGCCGGCCGCGTCGCCCGCGAACTGCGTGACCGTGCCCGCGCCGTAGCGCGCTTCATATGCATCGACGAACGCCAGCGCCGCCTTGCGCGCCGGGTCGTCGGCCGGCAACGTGCGGGCGACGACGACCGGCTGCGTCGGGAACAGCGTGCCTTCCACGTCCTTGCCGCCGAGCCGGATGAATTCCGGCGTCGCGATTCCGTGCGTCTGGTAGATCGCGCCCTTGTAGCCGCGCTCGATCAGCGTGCGCTGCGGCAGCACGGCCGGCGTGCCCGAGCCCGCGATCAGGACGGCATCGGGCTTCGCCGCGATCAGCTTCAGCGCCTGCCCGGTGACGCTCGCGTCGGTCCGGTTGAAGCGCTCGGTCGCGATCACGCGGATCTTGCGGATCTCGGCGAAGCGCGTGAACTCGTTCAGCCAGCTGTCGCCATAGCTGTCCGCGAAGCCGATGAAGCCGACCGTCTTCACGCCGTGATTGGCCATGTAGCGCGTCATCACGTCGGCCATCGCGCTGTCGCTCTGCGCCATCTTGAACGCCCAGGTGCGCGCGCCTTCCTGCGGCTCGACGATCGCGCCCGAGCCGACCAGCGTGATCATCGGCGTTTGCGACGCGGCCACCGCGTCCAGCGCCGCAAGCGCGGCCGGCGTGATGTTCGGCCCGACCACGACGTCGACGTGATCCTCGTCCACCAGCTTGCGGATATTGCGCACGGCCGCGCCCGGATCGGACGCATCGTCGAGCACCGTCAGCTGCACCGGCTGGCCGGCGATCGTCTTCGGCCACATCAGGATCGCGTTCTTGCTGGTGATGCCGATCGCGGCGGCCGGGCCGGTCGACGACAGGTCGACGCCGACCTTCAGGTCGGCATGCGCGGCCGCGCAGCCGAGCAACAGGGCGCCGGCAGCGGCGCGGCGCAACAGGGCGGGAAGCGTCATGCGGAAGTCTCCATCTGCGTCGGGCAACCAAAAGGGGCGCGATATCGAACCGCGCCCCGCGTTCAAACCGCGTGCGTCAAAGCTCGTACGATTCGGCTTCGCCCTTGAGCGCCTGCTCGATCAGCTTGCGGTTCAGCGTCGGCGACAGCAGTTCGACGAGCGTGTACACATAGCTGCGCAGGTACGCGCCCTGCTTGAGCGCGACGCGCGTGACGTTGCTGCCGAACAGGTGGCCGACCGGAATCAGCCGCAGGTTGCGGTCGCGCTCCGGGTTGAACGCGATGTCGGCCATGATCCCGACGCCGAGGCCGAGCTCGACGTAGGTCTTGATCACGTCGGCGTCGATCGCCTCGAGCACGATGTCCGGCGACAGCCCGCGCAGCGCGAACGCATGGTTGATCTTCCTGCGGCCGGCGAACGCGTCGTCGTAGGTGATCAGCGGGTACTGCGCGAGATCGTCGAGCGTCGGCGTCTTGCGCTCGAGCAGCGGGTGATCGGCGGGCACCACGGCCGCGTGATGCCACTGGAAGCAGGGCAGCGACACGAGCTCCTTGTAGTCGGCGATCGCCTCGGTCGCGATCGCGAGGTCGGCCTGGTCGTGGATCACCATCTCGGCGACCTGCGTCGGGCTGCCCTGCAGGATCGACAGGTGCACCTTCGGGAAGCGCTTCTTGAATTCGGCGATCGCGGCCGGCAGCGAGTAGCGGGCCTGCGTGTGGGTCGCCGCGATCGTCAGGTTGCCCTGATCCTGCGCGGCGTAATCCTTTCCGACCCTTTTCAGGCTTTCGACCTCCTGGAGGATCCGCTCGACGGACGCGAGAATGATCCGCCCCGGTTCGGTGAGCGAACGCACGCGCTTGCCGTGCCGCGTGAAGATCTCCACGCCGAGCTCGTCTTCGAGCTCGATGATCGCCTTCGACACCCCCGGCTGCGACGTGTACAGCGCCTTGGCGGCCTCGGTGAGGTTGAAATTCTGCCGGACGGCCTCGCGCACGAAGCGAAATTGGTGCAGGTTCATTTATAACCCTTCCGCATATCAACAGAATTTTTTAGTCGTTTGAAATATAAGGGGAGTTTATTACGATTCACCGGAGTTTTTCAAATATGGATATCTGTTTTCGTCATTAGCAATCCACCGGCCCGCGGATGACCGGGCGCGGCGGCGAAACGGAGATTCGGGCGCGACGTGGCTAGGACGTCGCGCGGTCAACACGAAAACCCTGGGGTCCCCGAATGTATCAGTACGACCAGTACGACCAGACGATCGTCGACGAGCGTGTCGCGCAGTACCGCGATCAGGTGCGCCGCCGCCTGTCGGGCGAGTTGAGCGAGGACGAGTTCCGTCCGCTGCGCCTGCAGAACGGCCTGTACATGCAGCGTCACGCATACATGCACCGCATCGCGATTCCGTACGGCAACCTGCGCAGCGACCAGCTGCGGATGCTGGCCCGCATCGCGCGCGAGCACGACCGCGGCTACGGCCACTTCTCGACCCGCTCGAACATCCAGTTCAACTGGATCAAGCTCGAGGAGACGCCCGAGATCCTCGCGAAGCTCGCGTCGGTGCAGATGCACGGCATCCAGACGTCGGGGAACTGCATCCGCAACATCACGGCCGACCAGTTCGCGGGCGTCGCTCAAGACGAGGAGATCGATCCGCGCCCGTGGTCGGAAATCCTCCGCCAGTGGTCGACGTTCCATCCCGAATTCGCATGGCTGCCGCGCAAGTTCAAGATCGCGGTGTCGGGCTCCAAGGTCGACCGCGCGGCCGTGCAGATCCACGACCTCGGCGTGTACCTGAAGAAGAACGCGCAGGGCGAGGTGGTCGCGAGCATCCTCGCGGGCGGCGGCCTCGGGCGCACGCCGATCGTCGGCGCGGTGATCAAGGAAGATCTGCCGTGGCAGCACCTGCTGACCTACTGCGAGGCCGTGCTGCGCGTGTACAACCGCTACGGCCGCCGCGACAACCTGTACAAGGCCCGCATCAAGATCCTCGTGAAGGCGCTGTCGCCGGCGAAGTTCGCGCAGCAGGTCGAGGAAGAGTGGCAGCACCTGAAGGACGGCCCGTCGACGCTCACGCAGGCGGAGCTCGACCGCGTGTCGCAGTACTTTCTGCCGCCCGTCTATGAAAAGCTCGCCGACACCGACGCGTCGTTCGAGCAGCACCTGCTCGAGAACAAGGCGTTCGCGCGCTGGGTCGAGCGCAACGTCGCGCCGCACAAGGTGCCCGGCTATGCGGCCGTCACGCTGTCGCTGAAGAATCATCGCATCGCCCCGGGCGACGCGACCGATGCGCAGATGGAGCAGGTCGCCGACTGGGCCGACGCCTACTCGTTCGGCGAGCTGCGCGTGTCGCACGAGCAGAACCTGATCCTCGCGAACGTGAAGAAGCGCGACCTGTTCGCCGTGTGGGAAAAGGCGAAGGCGGCCGGTTTCGCGACGCCGAACGTCGGCCTGCTGACCGACATCATCGCGTGCCCGGGCGGCGACTTCTGCTCGCTCGCGAACGCGAAGTCGATCCCGATCGCGCTCGCGATCCAGCAGCGCTTCGACGATCTCGACTACGTGTACGACCTCGGCGACCTGTCGCTGAACATTTCCGGTTGCATGAACTCGTGCGGCCATCACCACGTCGGCAACATCGGCATCCTCGGCGTCGACAAGGACGGCGCCGAGTGGTACCAGGTGTCGCTCGGCGGCGAGCAGGGCACGGGCCGCAACGGCGCGCGCCTCGGCCGCGTGATCGGCCCGTCGTTCTCGGCGGAGGAAGTGCCGGACGTGATCGCGAAGCTGATCGATACGTTCGTCGAGTCGCGCGCCGACGGCGAGCGCTTCATCGACACGTATGATCGCATCGGCATCGCGCCGTTCAAGGAGCGCGTCTACGCGGCGCGCCAGGCGGTGAACGCGTAACCAACCGGGTAGAAGGAATTTGCAGATGGCTTCGATTATCAAGAACCGCGCAGTGATCGACGATGCATGGCAGGTCGTGCGCGCGGCGGAAGACGGCGCGCTGCCCGCGGTCGACGCGTTGCCGGCCGGCAAGGTGCTGGTGCCGCTCGCGCTGTGGCAGGCCGAGCGCGCGGCG
Organism: Burkholderia ubonensis; assembly: GCF_001718695.1. Classification (NCBI taxonomy): domain Bacteria; kingdom Pseudomonadati; phylum Pseudomonadota; class Betaproteobacteria; order Burkholderiales; family Burkholderiaceae; genus Burkholderia; species Burkholderia ubonensis. The sequence goes on from NZ_CP013420.1 coordinate 3,215,075, forward strand.
CTCGTCGCCGCGAAGACGAAGGACGAGCTCGGCGTGTGGCTCGCGCCGGACAGCGAGCCGGCCGATCTCGCCGCCGACTTCGACGCGATCTCGCTGATCGGCGTCGAGTTCCCGCGCTTCGCGGACGGCCGCGGCTACAGCATCGCGCGCCTGCTGCGCGAGCGCCACGGCTGGACGGGCGAGCTGCGCGCGATCGGCGACGTGCTGCGCGACCAGCTGCTGTACATGTCGCGCTGCGGCTTCGACGCGTTCGCGGTGCGCGCGGACAAGGACATCCACGACGCGCTGAACGCGTTCGGCGAATTCTCGCAGCGCTACCAGGGCGCGTTCGACGAGCCCGCGCCGCTGTTCCGCCGCCGCGCCGCGGCCGCTGGGGTAGCGACCGCTGGGGTAGCGACGTCCGACGCGAAGGTGAACGCATGAGCGGCGCCAACGCCACCGCACTGACCCCGGAACTCGCCGCGAAGGTCGAACGGCTCGACGCGCTGCTCGCGCAGATCGCCGCGCGCCATCCGAAGGTGAAGTTCGCGAGCAGCCTTGCGGCGGAAGACATGCTCGTCACGCATGCGATCTTGTCGAAGGGGCTGTCGATCGGCATCTTCTCGCTGAACACGGGCCGCCTGCACGCGGAGACGCTCGGCATGATCGACCGCGTGCGCGAACGCTACGGCTACGAGATCGAGCAGTTCCATCCGCAGCAGGACGCGATCGACCGGTACGTCGCCGACCACGGCCTGAACGCGTTCTACGAGAGCGTCGAGCTGCGCAAGTCGTGCTGCCACATCCGCAAGGTCGAGCCGCTGAACCGCGCGCTCTCCGACGTCGATGCGTGGGTCACCGGCCAGCGCCGCGAGCAGTCGGTCACGCGCGCGGAGCTGCACGAGGAAGAGCAGGACGAAGCACGCGGGATCGCGAAGTACAACCCGCTCGCCGACTGGACGGAGAGCGAGGTGTGGGTGTACCTGAAGGCGTTCGACGTGCCGGTCAATCCGCTGCATGCGCGCGGCTACCCGAGCATCGGCTGCGAGCCCTGCACGCGGGCGATCCGCCCCGGCGAGGACAGCCGGGCCGGCCGCTGGTGGTGGGAGTCGCGCGACACGAAGGAATGCGGGCTGCACATCATCACGCCGATTCCCGCGGCGTCCGATGCAAGCGCCGCGCACTGAACGATACAAGACCCAATATTGCGCCGCCCGCGAAAGCGGGCGGCACGAACCCGGAAGAGAAGGACTGAAACCATGAGCACGACGCTCGAGCAATCCGCCTTTGCCCCGCCCACCGGCGACAGCAGCCGCATGGGCCACCTCGACTGGCTCGAGGCCGAGTCGATCTACATCCTGCGCGAGCTGGTCGCCGAGTGCAGCAAGCCGGCGCTGCTGTTCTCGGGCGGCAAGGATTCGGTCGTCGTGCTGCATCTCGCGCTGAAGGCGTTCGGCCTCGGCGCGAATCGCAGGACGTCGCTGCCGTTTCCGCTCGTGCACATCGACACGGGCCACAACTACGACGAAGTGATCGACTTCCGCGACCGCCGCGCGCAAGAGATCGGCGCGGAGCTGATCGTCGGCCACGTCGAGGACTCGATCAAGCGCGGCACCGTCGTGCTGCGCCGCGAGACCGATTCGCGCAATGCCGCGCAGGCCGTCACGCTGCTCGAGACGATCGAGCAGCACGGCTTCACCGCGATGATCGGCGGCGCGCGCCGCGACGAGGAGAAGGCGCGCGCGAAGGAGCGCATCTTCTCGTTCCGCGACGAATTCGGCCAGTGGGACCCGAAGGCGCAGCGCCCGGAGCTGTGGAGCCTGTACAACGCGCGCCTGCACAACGGCGAGCACCTGCGCGTGTTCCCGATCTCGAACTGGACCGAGCTCGACGTGTGGCAGTACATCGCCCGCGAAAACCTCGAGCTGCCGTCGATCTACTACGCGCACCAGCGCGAGATCGTGCGCCGCAACGGGCTGCTCGTGCCGGTCACGCCGCTCACGCCGATGCGCGAAGGCGAGACGAGCGAGCTCGCGCAGGTGCGCTTCCGCACGGTCGGCGACATCAGCTGCACGTGCCCGGTCGAGAGCGACGCGGACGACGTCGAGAAGATCATCGCCGAGACGGCGGTGACCGAGATCACCGAGCGCGGCGCGACCCGGATGGACGACCAGACCTCCGAAGCCGCGATGGAACAGCGCAAGAAGCAAGGTTATTTCTGAAGCACGCGAGGACATTCACATCATGAGCATCATCGAGAACAACGAAGACCTCGGCGTGCTGCGCTTCATCACCGCGGGCAGCGTCGACGACGGCAAGAGCACGCTGATCGGCCGCCTGCTGTACGACAGCAAGGCCGTGCTGTCCGACCAGCTGTCCGCGCTGTCGCGCGCGAAGAACAAGCGCACGGTCGGCGACGAGCTCGACCTCGCGCTCCTGACCGACGGTCTCGAAGCCGAGCGCGAGCAGGGCATCACGATCGACGTCGCGTACCGCTACTTCGCGACCGCGAAGCGCAAGTTCATCATCGCCGACACGCCGGGCCACGAGCAGTACACGCGCAACATGGTGACGGGCGCGTCGACCGCGCACGCGGCGATCATCCTGATCGACGCGACGCGCGTGACGGTCGAGAACGGCGTCGCCGAGCTGCTGCCGCAGACCAAGCGCCACAGTGCGATCGTCAAGCTGCTCGCGCTGCAGCACGTGATCGTCGCGATCAACAAGATGGACCTCGTCGACTACAGCGAAGCGCGCTTCAACGAGATCCGCGACGCGTACGTCGCGCTCGCGCAGCAGCTCGGCCTCGCCGACGTGCGCTTCGTGCCGGTGTCGGCGCTCAAGGGCGACAACATCGTCGGCGCGAGCGAGCGCATGCCGTGGTATGCGGGCGAGCCGCTGCTCGACGTGCTCGAGTCGCTGCCCGTCGAGACGCAGGCGCATGACGCGCTGCGCTTCCCGGTGCAGTGGGTCGCGCGCCAGGACGGCAGCTCGGCCGACGATTTCCGCGGCTACATGGGCCGCATCGAGTCGGGCGAGGTGAAGGTCGGCGACGAGATCGTCGTGCTGCCGTCGAACCGCACCGCGACGGTCGCCGAGATCATCGCGCCGGTGCCGGGCGGCACCGCGGCCGTCGAACAGGCGTTCGCGGGCCAGACGGTGACGATCCGCCTCGCGCAGGACGTCGACGTGTCGCGCGGCGACATGTTCGTCGCGGTCGCGCAGACGGTCGCGCCGGCGAAGAAGCTCGAGGCGGACCTGTGCTGGTTCGACGAAGCGCCGCTGTCGCCGCAGCGCAAGTACCTGCTGAAGCAGACCACGAGCACGGTGTTCGCGAAGATCGGCGCGGTGAAGCAGGTGCTCGACGTGCACACGCTGTCGCACGCGACCGATCGTCACGAGCTGAAGATGAACGACATCGGCCGCGTCGCGCTGACGCTGCAGAAGCCGATCGTGTGCGACACGTACGACGCGCATCCGGGCACGGGCGCGTTCGTGCTGATCGACGAGGCGACGCATCACACGGTCGCCGCGGGCATGATCCGGGCGTTCTCGGCATAAGCGGCGAACCGCGCCGCCTTTCGGGCGGCGCGAGCCGATGCCGGCGCCCGCGGCGGACAAGCGAAGCGATGAATATGGGCAAGGTATATCTGATCGGAGCCGGGCCGGGCGCGGCGGACCTCATCACGGTGCGCGGCGCGCGGCTGCTCGCGCAGGCCGACGTCGTGCTGCACGACGCGCTCGTCGAGCCCGCGATGCTCGACTATGCGCCGAACGCGCGCAGGATCGCGGTCGGCAAGCGCTGCGGGCAGCGCTCGACCGCGCAGCAGTTCATCAACAAGCAGATCGTCGATGCGGCGCGCGAGCATGCGTGCGTCGTGCGGCTGAAGGGCGGCGACCCGATGCTGTTCGGCCGCGCGGACGAAGAGATGCGTGCGCTCGAAGCGGCGGGCATCGACTACGAGATCGTGCCGGGCATCACCGCGGCGCTGGCCGGCGCGGCGACGCTGAAGCGCTCGCTGACGCTGCGCGGCGTCGCGCGCAGCGTCGCGTTCGCGACGCACAGCCGCGCGCCCGGCAGCGACGAGATCCGCGAAGCGGCGCGCGCCGATTCGATCGTCTACTACATGGGCCGCGACAGCGCGCCGGGCATCGCGCAGGAACTGATCGACGCGGGCCGCGCAAGCGCGACGCCGGTCGCGATCGTCGAGGCATGCAGCACCGCGCGCGAGCGCACGCTGACGCTGACGCTCGGCGAGATGGCGGCGGGCGCGGCGCAGGCGTGGCTCGATCCGGCGCAGCCGAGCCTGCTGATGATCGGCGATGCGTTTGCCGAACGCGGGGCGCACGCGAAACGGGCCGGCGGGATGCGCGACGCGGCCTGAGCGGAGCAGGGCGTCCGAAATAAGAAAGCGCCGGCTTGTGAAGGCCGGCGCTTTTGTCTTGTGCGGTCCGCGCAGCGCTTACGCGCCGTCGTCCAGCTGATCGAGGCAATAGCGCGCGATCGCATCGAGCACGCCGTCGTCCTCGCCGACCGCGGTCGCGCAGCGGATCTCGACGCCCGGATGCGCGGCGCGGCACGCATCGACGAGCTGCGGCAGGTCGCGCCGGATGTGGCCGCCCTGGCCGAAGAACACCGGCACCACGGTGATGCGCGTGCAGCCGGCCGCCGCTTGCGCGGCGACCGCGGTGTCGAGCGACGGCGTCATCAGCTCGAGGAACGCGAGCGACACGGAAGAAGCGGGTTCGCCGCGCGCGGCGCGCAGCCGCGCGGCGAGCCGCTCGAACGGCTCCGCCCAGCGCGGATCGCGGGCGCCGTGAGCGAACAGGACGATGCCGTGCGAACCCATGTCGAACTCCGTCGCGAGACCGGCGCTCAGTGCCGGTCGACCCATTTGAGCGCGAACAGGCCGAGCCCCAGGTAGAGCAGGCCGGGGAGCGCCGCCGTCAGCGGCGCGGGCCATGTGTTCAGCGTGCCTATGTGCGAGAACAGCGTGTTGAGCAGCTGGAAGCTCATGCCGAGCATGATGCCGCCGAACACCTTCACGCCGACCACGCCCGCGCGCGTATGCAGGTACGCGAACGGCAGCGACAGCACCAGCATCACGAACACCGCGAACGGATACAGCAGCTTGCGCCACAGCGCGATGTCGTAGCGCTGCGTGTCCTGCTGGTTCTCCTTCAGGTGCTGGATGTAGCGGAACAGGTTGATCAGCGACATCCGTTCCGGCGATACGAGCAGCACCGACAGGATCTGCGGCGTCAGGTCCGAGCGCAGCCGGAACTCGGGCAGCGTGACCTGCTGCGACCGGTACACGGGGTTCAGCGCGTCGGCGGGCTGGCCGCCGATCGGCTTGATCGGCGTGAGCTCGGTCTCGGTGACGCCCGTCAGCAGCCAGTGGCCGGGCGCCTCGTAGCGGCCGGTCTGCGCGATGCGCACGTTCTGCAGCTGGAACTTCGAATCGAATTCGTAGATCCGCACGTTGCTGATCGTCGAATCCGGCGACAGGCTGCCGACGTTCACGAAGCGCGTGACCTGCTCGCCATTGTCGCGCGCGGCGAGCGTGTCCTTCACCCACACGCCGGACTGGAAGTTCGACGACACCGACGCGCCGAGCGCCTGCAGCCGCACGCGCTCGGACAACTGGTCGGCGTAGGGGCCGACGAATTCGCCGATCAGGTAGGTGACGATCACGAGCGGCACGCCGATCTTCAGCAGCGAGCGCAGCGCCTGGTTGGTCGCGAGGCCCGACACGCGGAAGATCGTGAATTCCGAGTTCGCGGCCATCTGCGCGAACACGTAGATCGCGCTGATCAGCGCGGCGACCGGGATGATCTCGTAGAAGCGCGACGGCGTCTGCAGCGCGACGCGCAGCACCGCGTAGCCGAACTTGTAGTTGCCGTGCCCGACCGAGTTCAGCTCGCTGATCAGGTCGAAGAAGAAGAACAGGCCCGAGAACGCGAACAGGATGAAGACGAACGTGACGTAGATCTGCCGCGCGAAGTACTTTTCAAAGAGCCGCATCGATCATGCTCCCGTCGAGCGGCTGAACAGCGCGCGCGTGAACAGCGGGCGGTTGCGCACCCGCAGCCAGAAGATGAAGCCGACGATCGCCGCGACGATCACGTGCAGGCCGACGAGGCCGACGCCGAACGGCAGCTTGCCCTGCTCGATCTGCGCCTGCACGACGTTCAGCAGGTTCGAGTAGGTCAGGTAGATCAGCACGGCCATCACGAGGTTGATCGTGCGGCTGCGGCGCGGGTTCTGGTACGCGAGCGGGATGCCGAGCACCATCAGGTTGATCGCGATCAGCGGCAGCCCCGCGCGCCATGCGAATTCCGCGAGCTTTTCGCGCGTCGGGTCGCGCAGCAGTTCGGGGGTCGGCGTGCTGTTGGTCGTCTGCACGTTGACGACCGGCTTGCTCGTGATCTTCACGCCGTAGCGCTCGAACTCCATGATCTTGAAGTTCGGCTGGCCGGGCGAGCCGTCGTAGCGGCGGCCGTCCTCGAGCACGACGAAGCGGTCGCCGTTCTTCGTGGTCTCGGTGTGGCCCGTCTGCGATACGACGACGTTGACCTTGCCGTTCTCGGTCGACGTGACGAACACGTTCTGCACCTTGCTCTGGTCCGGCGCCATCTTCTCGATGAAGAACACGCGGCGGCTCGCCGCCGATTCGCGGAACTGGCCGGGCGCGAGCAGCGAGATCTCGTCGCGCTGCTGGAAGCGCGCCTTGATCATCTTGCTCTGCTGGTTCGACCACGGCCAGCCGACGAACGCGAAGAACGCGATCAGCAGGATGATCGGCGCCGCGAACACGCCGATCGGCTTGATGAGGCGGGTCAGGCTCACGCCGGACGCGAGCCAGACGACCATTTCGGAGTCCCGGTACCACCGGGTCAGCACGAACAGGATCGACACGAACAGCGTGACGACGAGCATCACGGCGAGGTAGCCGATCACGGTGAGGCCGATCAGCACGAGCACGTCCTTCGGGTCGATTTCGCCGGACGCGGCGTAGCCGACGATGCGGATCATCATCGTCGTGAGCATGATCGTGAGCAGCACCATGAACACGGCGCCAGCCGTATACGCAAGCTCGCGCTGGAGGGAGCGTTCGAAGATCATTCTTGAAGAGAAGAGGGCGGGAAGCTGCGCACGCGTGGGCAGGCGCTCGCGCCGCCACGGGAAAAATAGCGGATAATTGCGGCTTTCATCCTTAGCCCAGATTTTATCCGAGGACAAGCGCGATGGACTTTAGCATAAAAGGCTGTGATTGGAGCAAAGGTGAGTCGAAGGGGTTCCTGACCGGCAAGTCGGACTGCATCGTGCTCGGCATCTTCGAGGCGCAGACGCTGTCGGGCGCCGCGCTCGACATCGATACGGCCACCAAGGGGCTGATCTCGCGCGTCGTGAAGGCCGGCGACATGGACGGCAAGCGCGGCAAGACGCTGTTCCTGCACGAAGTGCAGGGCATCGGCGCATCGCGCGTGCTGCTGGTCGGCCTCGGCAAGCAGGATGCTTTCAATCAGAAAGCCTATAACGACGCGGTCACCGCCGCATGGCGCGCGCTGCTCGCGACCAAGGTCGTTCAGGTCACCTTCACGCTGGCCCAGCTGCCGGTCGACGAGCGCGGCTCCGACTGGGGCGTGCGTGCCGCGATTCTCGCGCTGCGCAACGAAACGTATCGCTTCACGCAGCTGAAGAGCAAGCCGGAACCGGCGTCGCATGCGCTCAAGCGCATCGTGTTCAGCGTCGATCCGGCCGACGAGAAGGCGGCGAAGGTCGCGGTCAAGCAGGCCGTCGCGCTCGCGAACGGCATGGATCTGACCCGCGATCTCGGCAACCTGCCGGGCAACGTCTGCACGCCGACCTATCTCGCGAACACCGCGAAGCAGCTCGCGAAGGACTGGGGCCTGAAGGCCGAGGTGCTCGGGCTCAAGCAGGTCCAGGCGCTCAAGATGGGCTCGTTCCTGTCGGTCGCGCGCGCGTCGGTCGAGCCGGCGCAGTTCATCGTGCTGCACTACCAGGGCGCCGCGGCGAAAGCCAAGCCGGTCGTGCTGGTCGGCAAGGGCATCACGTTCGACACGGGCGGCATCTCGCTGAAGCCGGGCGAGGGCATGGACGAGATGAAGTACGACATGTGCGGCGCGGGCTCCGTGCTCGGCACGATCCGCGCGGTCGCGGAGATGGGCCTGAAGATCAACGTCGTCGCGATCGTCCCGACCTGCGAGAACATGCCGGGCGGCAACGCGACCAAGCCGGGCGACATCGTCACCAGCATGAAGGGGCTGACGATCGAGGTGCTGAACACCGACGCCGAGGGCCGCCTGATCCTGTGCGACGCGCTGACCTACGCGGAACGCTTCAAGCCGGCCGCGGTGATCGACGTCGCGACGCTGACGGGCGCCTGCGTGATCGCGCTCGGCGGCCACAACAGCGGCCTGTTTTCGAAGGACGACGCGCTCGCGGGCGAACTGCTCGACGCGTCGCGCGAGGCGAACGATCCGGCATGGCGCATGCCGCTCGACGACGAATACCAGGACCAGCTGAAGTCGAACTTCGCGGATCTCGCGAACATCGGCGGGCGTCCGGCCGGCGCCGTGACGGCCGCGTGCTTCCTGTCGCGCTTCACCGACAGCTACCCGTGGGCGCACCTCGACATCGCGGGCACCGCGTGGAAGGGCGGCGCGGCGAAGGGCGCGACCGGCCGTCCGGTGCCGCTGCTCGCGCAATTCCTGATCGACCGCGCCGGCCAGTGATGGCAGAGCGGTCGACAATGCGGGCAGGCGGGCGATGACGCGGATCGATTTCCACACGAACGTCGGCGATTCGCTCGCTTACGCGTGCCGGCTGCTGCGCAAGGCCTACCAGGCCGGGCAGCCGGTCGTCGTGCTCGCGGAGCCCGCGCGCCTGCGCGCGCTCGACGAGCGGCTCTGGACGTTCTCGCCGCTCGATTTCATCCCGCATTGCGGGATCGACAGCCAGCACGCGGCCGACACGCCGATCGTGCTGGCCGCCGATCTCGACAAGGCGCCGCATCACCAGGTGTTGCTGAATCTCGGCGCGGCGGTGCCCGCGCAGTTCGCGCGCTTCGAACGGCTGCTCGAGGTGGTCGGCAACGAGCCGGCCGAACTGGCCGCGGGCCGCGAGCGCTACCGCTTCTATCGCGATCGCGGTTATGCGCTGAACAACTACAAGCAGGGCAGCTAGCCGAAACCGGCGACGGAGCGTTCCCGTGACACAAGCCGAACCATTCTCGATCCCGACGCTGACCGACGTGCTGGTGCCCGGCAAGCCGGTGCCGGCCGCGCCGTCAGTGGGCGACGCACGATCGCGCGACGATGCCGACATTCCGGTGCTGAACGACACGATTGCGCGCGGCCGAACGGCAGCGTTCGACGCGCTCGATCACGACACGGCGGGCGCCGAGGCGGTGATCGTCGAGCCGGTGCCGACGCCGTATCTGCCGACCGTCGAGCTGCCCGGCGACAGCGATGCGCCGGCGCAACCGGCCGCGGCCGGGCACGTGGTGGCCGAGGAAGCGGCCGCCACGCCGGCGCCGCTGCGCTCGGTCCTGGCGGACGATGCGCCGTCGCAGCCCGAGCTCGCCGCGGCGCCGCTCGACGACGCGACACTGCCGCAGGCACTCGTGCCGGCTGCGGCCGCTGCCGCGGCGCTCGCGGATCGACCGGCCGACGCGTCGCCGCCGCCGCTGGGCGCGCCCGCCGCCGCGGCGGCGCTGACGCCCGAGGACGCGCAGCATATCGCCGAGCGTTTGCGCAACCGGCTCACGAACTATTTGACCGGTGCCGGGCGCGACGCGATCGAGGCGCGCTGCCGCGACGCGCTGCGCGGCCATACGGCATGGCTCGTCAGCCAGATCACGCGCGAAGTGGCGCTGGCGCTCGAGACCGAAGTGATGGATTGGGTGCGCGACGCGGTCGACGACGAGATCGCGCGCCGCCGCACCGGACATTCGGGCTGAGAGGCCGGCACGCGGCGTGTGTAGTCGTTTCGGGTAACGCGCTGCGCGGCTAGGATGACGCGCGCGGCCTGCTGCGCGGCGGCGTGCCGGAGCGGCCCGCGTCGCACGACGCCGCCGCGCGCGCCGGGTTGTGCCCGGAATTGCGTTAACGCAGCGACATCACCCAGTTCGCGAGGGCGTGCGCTTCGGCGCCCGTCAGCTGGGTATTGGCGGGCATCGGTACGCTGCCCCACACGCCGACGCTGCCCTTCACGATCGTCTGCGCGAGGTAGTCGCTCGCGTCGCCGCGCGGCGCGTACTTGCCCGCGATATCGTGGAATGACGGGCCCATCAGCGGCTTGCTGACCGCATGACAGGCCATGCAGTTCTTGCGCTGCGCGAGCGCGAGGCCGTCGCCGGCCGGCTCGGCGTGCGCTGCCGCTGCGCCGGCCGCCAACAGCGCCGCGAGCAGCGCGGCGGATATCGTCTGTTTCATGCAGTCCTCCGCCGGCGCGAACGGCCGGCTTCACGGTCCGCGCATTATAAGAGCAAAGGGAACGCGCGTTTTGCGCGTTTCCCGAGTCGGGGCGCGCTACGCGGTCGCAGGTGCGGTGCGCTGTATCGTGACGGTAGTCGCGCTGCGGTATGGCGGGCGCGGTGGCCGTGATGGCGAGGTCGGTGGGCGCGGCGCCCGCCGCTGACGCTGATGAAGCCGAAGGGCCAGTGCGCTCGACCGACCTCGCCGCGTCGCGACGCGTGATCTCCCGGCTTCGTTTGGCGCCCGGCTTTTATGACATCATTACGGGCTGCTACGGCGCGGCGCGGGCGACCCCGCGCATCGGCCAGGAGGCGATCCAGATGCAGACGATCGTGAGCCTCGTGTCGGCCGGCATGGGCGTCGCACTGGTGCCGCAATCGCTGCGTAACCTGCGGCGCACCGGCGTGCTCGACGCGCCGGTCGTCGACGCGCGGCTCGTGTGGTGCACCGGTGACGTCGGCGCGGTGCTCGCCCGCTTCGTCGATGTCACGCGTGCACGGAGTCGCCGCGCGATGCGAACGATGGCGCGTCGGCGCCGTCCAACGCGCGGTGCGCGCCCTGTGCGAGCCGTACCGCATTCGAAAACTTCACCGCTAACCCATGATCATTCACCCGAATTTCGACCCCGTTGCGATCCATCTCGGGCCGCTGGCCGTGCGCTGGTACGGGCTCATGTATCTCGTCGCGTTCATCGCGGCGATCGTCGTCGGCCGGCTGCGCCTGAAGCTGCCGCATGTGGCCGCGCAGGGCTGGACCGTGAAGGACATCGACGACATGATGTTCTACGGCGTGCTCGGCACGGTGCTCGGCGGCCGGCTCGGCTACGTGCTGTTCTACAAGGCGGGCTACTACTTCGCGCATCCGCTCGACGTCTTCAAGGTATGGGAAGGCGGGATGTCGTTTCACGGCGGCTTTCTCGGCGTGACGCTCGCGATGATGCTGTTCGCATGGCAGCGCAAGCGCCACTGGCTGCAGGTCACCGACTTCGTCGCGCCGATGGTGCCGACGGGGCTGGCGGCGGGCCGGCTCGGCAACTTCATCAACGGCGAGCTGTGGGGCCGCGTGACCGATCCGAATGCGCCGTGGGCGATGCTGTTCCCGGGTGCGATGCGCGACGATGCGGCCTGGCTGCCCGCGCATCCGGCGCTCGTCGCGAAGTGGCATCTGGCCGACGTGTTCATGCAATACCAGATGCTGCCGCGCCATCCTTCGCAGCTCTATGAAATCGCGCTCGAAGGCGTCGTGCTGTTCTTCGCGCTGTTCTTCTTCTCGCGCAAGCCGCGGCCGATGGGCGCGGTGTCCGCGCTGTTCCTGATCGGCTACGGTCTCGCGCGCTTCACGGTCGAGTTCGCGCGCGAACCGGACGACTTCCTCGGGCTGCTTGCGCTCGGCCTGTCGATGGGGCAGTGGCTGTCGCTGCCGATGATCCTCGCGGGCGTCGCGCTGATGGTCTGGGCATATCGCCGCCGTGCGGCGGCCTCGGCTGCGTGATGCGATCGCGCAACTGACGCACCAACGAAAAACGCCGGCCACTGGGCCGGCGTTTTCGCATCTGGCGTGCTCGAGCGTCGTGCGTTACTTCATCTGCACCGAGCCGTTGACCGTGACCGACACGGTCGCCTTGCCGCCTTCGACCGCGATCGGCGCGCTCATCTTCGCGCTGTCCATCGCGGGTGCGGCCATCGCCATCATGCGCGGATACGGCTGCACGTTGCGGCCGCTGCCGACGTTCACGTCGCGAATCGAATAGTTGTTGTAGCCGAACGCCTTCGCGGCCTCGTCCGCGCGCACGCGGAACGACTTGATCGCTTCGGTCGTGAGCTTCTGCTCGGCCGCGCGCTGCGCTTCCGGCGACAGCGAGAACTCGACGTTCGCGACCTGCATCAGGTTCGACAACTGGCCCGCGAGCTTCGACGCCGCGGCGAAATCGCGCGATTCGAGCACGACCTCGGTGCGGCCGCGCCATGCGGAGATCCTGCCGTCGCGGTCAGTGCTCGGATAGACGGAGAACGCGCCCGTGCGCGCAGTGACGCCCGACACGCTCTTCGCCTGCGCGAGCGCGGCGTCGGCGCGCTGGTTCAGCGCGGACGTCAGGCTGCCCGGGTCCTTCGCCTGCTGCTCGTAGAACAGCGTGATGTGGATGATGTCCTGCGGCACCTCGGCGCTCGCCTGCGACGACAGCGACAGTACGCCCGACGGCTCCGGAAAATGCGGGTTGACGGCCTGCGCGTGCGCCGCGGGCGACGCGAGCGTCAGCGCGACGGGAACGGCGGCGGCGAGAGCGAGCGACAGCGCGAGTGCGGATTTCTTGGTCATTGTTGGACTCCTTGTGCGAGGGCGCGCACGCGGATCACGCGTGCGCGACGCGGGCGGGCCGCGCGACGAAAAAACGACGGCCGGCCCGACTGGCCGGCAGCGGTTGCTTAGGCTGCGCGACCGCGCCGCGAGTTCCGGACGGGCGGTCGTGCGTTGACCAAATTTAATGTTTGCCCTTTGCGTTCACTTCATCAGCCGTTCGGTGATGAAGCGCCATTCGGCGCGCGTGACGGGCGTGATCGACAGCCGGTTGCCTTTCGCGAGCACGCGCATGTCGGCGAGCTCGTCGTATTCGCGCAGTGCGGCGAGCGGCACGAGCGCCGCCTTCTTCACGAAGCGCACGTCGACGAGCAGCCAGCGCGGCGTTTCCTGCGTCGACTTCGGATCGTAATAGGGGCTCTTCGGATCGAACTGCGTGGGATCGGGGTAGGGTGTCGACGACACTTCGGCGAGGCCCGCGATGCCGGGCTCGGGGCAGCTCGAGTGATAGAACAGCACGCCGTCGCCGATCTGCATCGTGTCGCGCATGAAATTGCGCGCCTGATAGTTGCGCACGCCGGTCCACGGCAGCGTGCGCTGCGGCGCATTCGCGAGATCGTCGATGCTCGCTTCGTCCGGTTCGGACTTCATCAGCCAGAATTGCATGGATCGTGATCGACGCAGAAAGAGGCTGCTACAAAAGGAAACGGCATCGGGATAGGTACCCGATGCCGTTGAATAGGCCCCCGCCTTAGCCGCTAGGCCGGCATCCTGAACCTGGGGTTCAGAATTGGTCGCAGTTAGCAGCACTTCGGGTACATCAGACAGAGTGACGCGCGCGCCCGTGCTACAAATTTCCGCAACCGTGCACATGGCATTGGTTCAAGGAATATATGACCTTGGCGAACCAGGCAGGGAAGCTGACTAAACTGTGAATCTATGTGTCCAATTTGACCACCGTTGACCGTGGAGATCAAGGGAAATCGACGCATCGATCCGGGTTACTGCGTCTCGTGCTGTGCGAGCACCGCACCGAGCTGTTCATTCATTTGGCGCATTGTACGCCGGATTTCTTCCGCGGGAAATGCTTCACCGTGACGCACGCTCTGCTGCAGCCGCAGCAGTTCCGACGCGAGCGACAGCGCCGCCATCACGGCGATGCGGTCCGTGCCGCGCACCGAGCTGTTCGAGCGGATCTTCGTCATTTCCGCGTCGACGCGCGCGACGGCTTCCAGCAGCGCCGCTTCGGTCTCGGCCGAACAGGCGAGCCGGTAGGCCTGGCCGAGAATCGAGACTTCGATCTGCTTGGTGCTCATGCATGTTCTCCGTGGCTGGCTGCGTCGTCGCTATCGGTGCGCGACTGCGCATCCAGCAGGTCGAGCTGGTTGTCGGCTTCCGCCGCGCTCTTCGTGCGCGGCAGCTTCTCGAGAATCGCGTTCAGCTTGACCTGCGCGTCGTCGATCTTCGCCGACAGCGTGTCGCGTTCCTCCGCGAGCGCGTTGCGTTCCTCGCGCAGCTGCGTGAGCTCGCTGCGCACCGTGTCCGCTTCCGCGCGCAGTTGCGCGACCTGCTCCTCGAGCGCGAGCCGTTCCGAGTGATAGCGCTGGTTCAGCGCAATCAGCCGGCCAATATTTTGAGATAAGGTTTCGAGTTCGTTGAGCATCTGCTGCGTCCTCTAAAGACCCAGCATTTTAGCGCGGAATAACGCACATTCCGACATATGTAACGTTTCCAGTCGTAACACCCCCGCTTCTTGCCGCGAATATGCCGGTTGCGCAACGCGCGGCCCGCTTTCTTGACGCTCTCGCGGCCCGCTCCTAAACTTGGCGCCGCCTCGGTGCTCGCGCGTGCGACGCGCGGTTAAACGGGAAGCAGGGCGCGGGCTCCGCCAGGAGCCGCCAACCTGCGCTGCCCCCGCAACGGTAAGCGGCCGCATCGGACGATGCAGGCCGGCTCGGGTGCGCTCGGCGTGTGCGGTTCGCACGCGGGCGCAGGCCACTGCGCATGTCTCGCGCGGGAAGGCGAGCCGGAACGCCGCCAGCCCGGATACCGGCCGAGGCGGGGAGCCCGTGCGCGGGCTTCGTAACGCGCGGCCTGCGGGGAAGCGGGGCGCGCTGCGGTTCACAGGACTTTCTTCGATGCTGACCCCAATCATTCGCACGACGCTGCGCATGCCGCCGCGTGCCGTGTGCCGCCGTCACGTTGCGTGCGGCCAGTGCGGCTGCGCCGGGCTCGGCGAGTTCGGCGAGTGCGGCGGCCTCGCACGCGAGCGCGATGCCGCACGACCGGCAAGCGCGCGAGGCGCGAGCGTGCGCGCGACGCCGTGCGCGCGGACCGGCCGTTCGATGGATCTCGACCGTCACGGGCCGGCGTCGCCGAAGTGCGGCGCAGCAACTCGCCGTACGGGGGCCGGCAACCTGCACATCGGTTCGACACGTCGCAGCGCGACGTCCGTTCGGCGTTCGCCTCGGCGCAACGCAATCTCCGTCATGCGTTCGTCTCACCGCAGCGCCACGCGCGTGCGCCGCTGCTCGACCTTCGTCGGATGCGGCGCATGAATGCCGCGCGTGCCGTCGCGATCTGGACCACGCTCGCCGGCGTGGTGGCGCTGCTGTTCGTCGCGTCACTGACGATCGGCAGCGTGCCGATCTCGCCGCTGCAGGCGCTCGCGTCGCTCGTGCCGCACGGCGGCGACACGTCGGGCGGCACGGCGCTGTTCGGCGACATCGTCCGCACGCTGCGCGTGCCGCGCGCGCTCGCCGGCTTCGCGTGCGGCGCGCTGCTCGCGCTCGCGGGCGCGCTGCTGCAGGTGCTGCTGCGCAATCCGCTCGCCGAGCCGTACGTGCTCGGCGTGTCGGGCGGCGCGGCCGGTTTCGCGCTGGTCGCGATGATCGCGGGCGGCGCGTGGTGGCTCGTCGATGCGTCGGCGTTCGCCGGCGCGCTCGTGTCGATGCTGCTCGTGCTCGGCCTCGCGCGCCGCGAGCTGTGGCGCGGCGACGCGCGCGACGCATCGCCGCGGCTGCTGCTCACCGGCGTCGTGATCGCGGCAGGGTGGGGCGCGCTCGTCACGCTGCTGCTGTCGCTCGCGCCCGATGCGCGGCTGCGCGGCATCATCTTCTGGCTGACGGGCGACCTGAACGGCGTCGCGACGCCGTGGTTCGCATGGGCCGCGCTCGCGCTCGCCGCGGGCGTCGCGCTGCCGGCCGCGCCGCAACTGAACGTGCTGCTGCGCGGCGACGCGACCGCGCTCGCGCTCGGCGTGCCGGTCGCGCGGCTGCGCGTGCGGATCTATCTCGTCGCGTCGCTGGCCGCCGCGGCCGCGGTGACGACCGCCGGCACGATCGGCTTCGTCGGGCTCGTCGTCCCGCACGCGCTGCGCCTCGCGTTCGGCAACGACCAGCGCATGCTGCTGCCCGCCGTGATGCTCGCGGGCGGCGGCGGCGTGATGGCGGCCGACCTGCTCGCGCGCACCGTGATCGCGCCCGCGCAACTGCCGGTCGGCGTGATGACCGCGCTGATCGGCGTGCCGGTGTTCCTGTGGATGTTGCTGAGGAGGCCGCCGCGATGACGCACGCTGCCGACGCGGATTGCACGGCGCTCGCGCTCACGCTCGAGGCCGGCGCGCGCACGCTGCTGGGCGGTTTCACGCAGACGTTCCGGCCCGGCGAGATCTGGTGCGTCGCGGGGCCGAACGGCGCCGGCAAGACGACGCTGCTCGCGACGCTCGCGGGCCTTTCTGCGCCATCGGGCGGCCACGTCGAAGCCGACGGCCGGCCGCTTGCCGCGTGGCCGGCCGCGCAGCTCGCGCAGCGGCGCGCGCTGATGCCGCAGCAACTGCACGACGCGTTCAGCGCGACCGTGTTCGACACGGTGCTGCTGAGCCGCTTCCCGTATCTCGGCGGCTGGGGCTGGGAGCGCGACGGCGATCGCGCGGCCGCGCGCGATGCGCTGGCGACCTTCGGCCTGGCAGCGCTCGCCGGGCGCGACGTGCTGTCGCTGTCCGGCGGCGAGCGGCAGCGCGTCGCGCTGGCCGCGACGCTGTGCCAGGGCGCGCCGCTGCTGCTGCTCGACGAGCCGCTCGCGCATCTCGACCTGCATCACCAGATCGACTGCCTGACCGCGCTGGCCGCGTGGCTCGAAGCCGATCAGCGCACCGTGCTGTTTTCGTGCCACGATCTGAATCTCGCGCGGCGCTTCGCGACGCACGCGCTGCTGCTCGATGGACGCGGCCACGCGTGGGCGGGGCCCGTGCATGACGTGCTGACGCCCGAACGCGCGAGCGACGCGTTCGGCTATCCGCTCGTGCTGATCCGCCAGGACGGCCGCGACGCGCTGCTGCCCGCGTGGCCGGAGCGGCGATGAATGCCTTTCTTTCGACGCGCGGCGGTTGCCGCGTCCATGAGGTGAACTCCCGATGACACCGATCGACTTCCTGCCTGACATCGCGCCGCTCGACGCTTCGCTGCGCGCGCGCCTGCAACATGTGATCGACCACAAGACCAAGCCGCCCGGCAGCCTCGGCCAGCTCGAGCCGCTGGCGCTGCAGCTCGGCATGATCCAGCGCACCGAGCGTCCGCTCGTGCAGCGTCCGGTGACGATCGTGTTCGCCGCCGACCACGGGATCGCGGCCGAAGGCGTGAGTCCGTATCCGCAGGCCGTGACCGCGCAGATGGTCGCGAACTTCCTTGCCGGCGGCGCGGCGATCAACGCGTTCGCGGGCGTCGCGCAGAGCACGCTCGAGATCGTCGACGCGGGCGTCGCGTCACCGCTGCCCGCGTCCGACCGGCTGATCGCGCTGCCGATCGCGCGCGGCACACGCAACTTCGCGCAAGAGCCCGCGATGACGCGCGACGAGGCCGTCGCCGCGCTCGCGGCCGGCGCGGCCCGCGTGCGTCATCATGCGGCGCTCGGCACCAATGTGATCGGCTTCGGCGAGATGGGCATCGCGAACACGTCGTCCGCCGCGTGCCTGATGAGCCGCCTGCTCGACGTGCCGATCGACGCCTGCGTCGGGCGCGGCACCGGCCTCGACGACCAGGGGCTCGCGCACAAGCGCGCGGTGCTCGGGCGCGCGCTCGTGCGGCATTCGCATGCGATCGCGCCGCTCGACGTGCTCGCGACGTTCGGCGGCTTCGAGATCGCGATGATGACGGGCGCGTTTCTCGCGGCGGCGAGCGAGCGGATGACGATCCTCGTCGACGGCTTCATCGCGACGTCCGCGCTGCTGGTCGCCGAGCGGCTCGCGCCGGCCGTGCGCGACTACTGCGTGTTCTCGCACACGTCGCACGAGGCGGGGCACCGCCGGATGCTCGAGCATTTCGGCGCGAAGCCGCTGCTCGCGCTGGACCTGCGGCTCGGCGAGGGCACCGGCGCGGCGCTCGCGCTGCCGCTCGTGTGTGCGGCGGCGGCGTTCATGAGCGAGATGGCGAGCTTCGAATCCGCGGGCGTCGACGATCGTGACGCCTGACCGGACGACCGGCCTGCGCGCCGAGCTGCGTTACTTCTTCGTCGCGCTCGGCTATTTCACGCGCGTGCCGGTGCCGCGCGCGATCGGCTATGCGGCGGGCGATCTCGATCAGGCCGCGCGCTACTTCCCGCTGGTCGGCGCATGCGTCGGCGCGTGCGGCGCGCTCGTCTACCTGGCCGCGCTGCGCGTGTTCCCGGCATCGATCGCGGTCGGCCTGTCGATCGCCGCCACGCTGCTCGCGACCGGTGCGTTTCACGAGGACGGCCTTGCCGACAGCTGCGACGCGTTCGGCGGCGGCTACACGCGCGACGACGTGCTGCGCATCATGCACGACTCGCGGATCGGCACGTTCGGCGCCGCCGCGCTCGTGATCGCGCTCGGCCTGAAGTGGCAGGCGCTCGCTGCGCTGCCGCCGCTGCGCGCCGCGTGGACGATGATCGCCGCGCACGCGGCGAGCCGCGTGGCGGCGGTGAGCCTCTTGATGTCGCTCGACTACGTGCGGGCGGAAGGCAAGGCGAAGCCGGTCGCGCGGCGAATGGGGCCGCGCGCCGCGCTCGTCGCGGCGGCGTTCGGGCTGCCGTGGCTGTTCTGGCCGGACTGGCGCATGGGCGTCGCCGCGCTCGGCGCGCTCGTGCTGCTGCGCGCGTGGCTCGCGCGCTATCTGGTTCGGCGGATCGGCGGCTATACCGGCGATTGCCTGGGCTTCGCGCAGCAACTGTGCGAATTGACGATCTATCTGGTCGTGCTCGGATGGACGTCGTCCTGATTCGCCATCCGGCAGTCGCCGTCGATCCGGGCGTGTGCTACGGACGCAGCGACGTGCCGCTCGCCGCATCGGCGCAGGCCGGCGCGCAGGGGGTGCGCGAGCGGCTCGACGCGTTGCGCGCGCCATTGCCGCAGCGCATCTGGTCGAGCCCGCTCGCGCGTTGCGCGTCGGTCGGCGAACGGCTTGCGCAGGCGATCGGCGTGCCGTTGCAGTACGACGGATGCTGGCAGGAGATGGACTTCGGCGCGTGGGAGATGCAGCGCTGGGACGACATCGACCGCGCGGCGCTCGATGCGTGGGCCGCCGATCTGATGCATGCCTGCCCGCACGGCGGCGAAAGCGTCGCGCGCTTCGCCGCGCGGGTCGCGCAAGGCATCGACGCGACCGTGCAGGCCGGCGCGCCGCAATGGGCGGTCACGCATGCCGGCGTGATCCGCGCGTTTGCGTCGCAGGTGCTGCGCGTGCCGCTCGACGCGCTGTTGTCGCGGCCGGTGCCGTTCGGCGGCATCGTGTGGCTGCGCATGCGCGATGCGGCCGGCGCGTGGGAGATCGTGCACTGGGATGCGTGAGCGTCGCGCGGCCGTCAGCTTGCGGGCCGCCGCGTGCGTGCCGCGTCGAGGTCCTCGCACAGCGCGGCCGCGCCCTGCGCGACGCGCGGCGACGCGCGGGTCAGCAGGTCGCCGTCGATCGCGAACAGGTTGCCGCGCGCGACGGCCGTCAGCGCCGGCCACGCGCGCCAGCGCGCAAGGCTCGGCAGCGCGTCGTTCGACGGCGTCGCACCGGCGCTCGTCGTCACGATCGCTTCGGGATTGGCCGCGAGCACGGCCTCGTCGGTCACCGTCGGCACGAGCGGCTTGAGCGACGCGAACACGTTGCGGCCGCCGCATAGCGCGATCACGTCGCTGATCAGATGCGTGCCGTTGAGCGTCACCAGCGGCCGGTCCCACACCTGGAAGAACACCGTGACGCTCGGGCGCGCCGCATAGCGCGTGCGCAGCGCAGCGACGTCGCGCGTGAACGATGCCGCCGCCGCGTCGGCCGCGGGCTGCGTGCCGAGCAGCGCGCCGAGCTGGCGCAGCGACGTCGCGATGTCGTCGAGACGTTTCGGCTCGCTGTAGAACAGCGGGATGTGCAATGCGCGCAGCGCATCGGTCTGCCGCTCGGCGTTGCCGTGACGCCAGACGACGATCAGGTCGGGCTTCAGCGCGGCGATGCGCTCGAGATCGAGCGACTTGTTGTCGCCGACGCGCGGCACCGCTCTCGCGGCGCTCGGGTAGTCGCTGTACGTGACCGTGCCGACGAGCATCGCGCCGCCGCCCGCCGCATAGATCAGCTCGGTCGCGTGCGGCGCGAGGCTGACCACGCGCTGCGCGGGCGCGGGAAGCGTGACCGTGTTGCCGGCGTCGTCGCGTGCGCTGACGTCCGCATGCGCGAGCGGGGCGGCGCCGAGCGCGATCAGTGCCGCAAGCGCCGGCAGGCAGCGGCGCGCGTCGTTCGTCATCACGGCTGCGCGCGCAATGCCGGCACGCACTGTGCAAGCGCGCGCTCGAGACGCCGCCATTCGTCGTCGTTGCCGGGCACGCCGAAGCGCACGCTCGACGGCTGCGCGAAATGGCGTGTCCAGATGCCGTGCCGCGCCAGCGCCGCATGCAAGTCCGCCGCGCGAGGATCGGCGGTCCAGCTGAACAGCGGCGTCGAATGCACGACGCAGCCGTGTCCCCGCAGCAGCGCCGCGAGCCGCGCACCGTCCGCGGCGAGCCGTTCGCGGGCGGCCGCCTGCCACGCACGGTCGGCGAACGCGGCGGCCACCGCGTGACGCGCGGGGCCGCCGACCGTCCACGCGCCCAGCGTGTCGCGCAGCGGGACGATCAGCTCGGGATGGGCCAGCACGAAACCGGCGCGGATGCCGGCGAGGCCGAAGAACTTGCCGACCGAGCGCAGGACGACGAGACCCGGGCGGTTCACGCAAGCAGCGAGCGAGCCGGTCGCGCCCGTATCGGCGAACGCCTCGTCGACGATCAGCGTGCCGCCGCGCGCCGCCAGCTGCGCATGCCAGCCGAGCAGGCGCCCGGCGGCGACGCGCTCGGCAGTCGGGTTGTTCGGATTCCCGACGATCACGTGACGCAGCGTCGCGGGCAGCGTGTCGACGGCGATGTCGAGCGGTGCGACGCGATGGCCGCGTCGCGCGAACGCGGGCCCGTATTCGCCGTACGCGAGTGGTGCAACGCCCACGTCGCCGGCGGGCAGCAGCGCGGGCAGCGCGCGGATCGCGGCCTGGCTGCCGGCGACCGGCAGCACGTGCGCCGGGTCCGGCGCGCCGTAGTAATCGGCCGCGCACGCGGCGAGCCCGTCGCCGTCGTCGGGCAGCCGGCGCCACACGTCGGCGGGCACGGGCGGCACCGGATAGCCGACCGGGTTGATGCCGGTCGACAGGTCGAGCCACGCGTCGTACGGAATGCCGTGGCGGCGCGCGGCGTCATGCAGGTTGCCGCCGTGCGCGATGCGGGTGTCAGACATGTTGGGTGCCCATGACGAGGATGGCGCTCGCGACCAGCAGCGCGAGCCAGAGCGCGAGCGTGCGCGTGACGAGCGACAGCGCGGCGACGATGTGCGCGGCGCTCGCGGGCGAACCCGCGCCGAGCACCGGGCGGTGCTCGAGTTCGCCGTGATAGACGGCCGGGCCGCCGAGCTGCACGTTCAGGCTGCCGGCGCCGGCGGCCATCACCGGGCCCGCGTTCGGGCTGTCCCAGTGCCGCGCCTGCGTGCGCCAGCAGCGCCACGCGGACGCGGTGTCGCCGAGCAGCGCGTAGCTCGCGGCCGTGACGCGCGCGGGCGCCCAGTTCAGCAGGTCGTCGATCCGTGCGGCGGCCCAGCCGAAGGTCAGGAAGCGCGGCGTGCGGTAGCCCCACATCGCGTCGAGCGTGTTCGCGAGCCGGAACATCAGCGCGCCGGGGCCGCCGGCGATGACGAACCAGAAGAGGGCGCCGAAGATCGCGTCGTTGCCGTTCTCGAGTGCCGACTCGACGGCCGCGCGCGATAGCGCACCCTCGTCGGCGGCGCTGGTGTCGCGCGACACGATGCGCGCGGTCAGCGCGCGCGCGCCCGGCAGGTCGTGCCGGAACAGCGCGGCGGCGATCGGCGCGAGATGGTCGGCGAGACTCTTCGCGCCGAGCGCGAACCACAGCAGCGCGACGTGCAGCGCGGCCGCGAGCGGCGTGGGCAGCGCGGTGGCCAGCCACACGGCGATCAGGACCGGCGGCGCGACGGCCGCGAGCCACGCGGCGATGCCCGCCAGGCGGCCGCGCCGGCCCGTGTTCAGCACCGCTTCGATGCGCGCGGCGAGCCGCCCGAACGCGACGAGCGGATGCGCGGCCGACGGCTCGCCGACCACGCGGTCGACGATCACCGCGATGACCGCGAGCATCGCGACCGTGGGCAACGACAGCATCAGCATGACGCGGGCTCCGTCTTGATCGCGACCGGCACCCCGGCGACGAGCAGCGTGACGCGGGTCGCGAGCGCGGCGACGCGCTGGTTCAGGCGGCCGAGCTCGTCGACGTAGCGGCGCGTCACCGCGCCGAGCGGCACGACGCCGAGCCCGATCTCGTTGCTGACGACGATCACCTTTGCGCGGGCGTCGCGCAGCGCGGCTTCGAGCGCGGCGACGCGCGCTTCGTAGTGTGCGTCGTCGTGCGGTTCGCCTTCGGCCGGGCACAGCAGGTTCGTGAGCCACAGCGTCAGGCAGTCGACGAGCAGGCACGCGCCGGGATCGTCGAGCCGCGCGAGGGTTTCGGCGAGCTCGACGGGCGCGTCGGCGAATCCCCAGCTCGCGGGCCGGCGCGCGCGATGATGGGCGATGCGCTGCGCGAATTCGGCGTCGGCGGCCTGCGCGGTCGCGATATAGGTGACGGGGCGGCCGCAGTCGGCCGCGAGCCGCTCGGCATGCGCGCTCTTGCCCGAGCGTGCGCCGCCGAGGACGAAGGTGAGGTCGTGCGGAATCATCGCGTGATTGTAACGGCGCAGGCGATAATGCGGCCTTCGATTCGCCACGCCTTTCACACGATGAATGCACCCGAGCCGCGGCCGCGCGGCACGCTGATGATCCAGGGCACGACGTCGGACGCCGGCAAGAGCACGCTCGTCGCGGGCCTGTGCCGCCTGGCGCGCCGCGCCGGCGCGCGCGTCGCGCCGTTCAAGCCGCAGAACATGGCGCTCAACAGCGCGGTGACGGCCGACGGCGGCGAGATCGGCCGCGCGCAGGCGCTGCAGGCGCTCGCCGCGGGCGTCGCGACGCATACCGATTTCAACCCCGTGCTGCTCAAGCCGACCAGCGACCGCGGCGCGCAGGTGATCATCCACGGCAAGGCGCGCGCGAACCTGAACGCGCGGGCGTACCACGACTACAAGCCGGTCGCGTTCGACGCGGTGCTCGAATCGTATGCGCGGCTGCGCGCCGGCTACGACACGGTGATCGTCGAGGGCGCGGGCAGCCCGGCCGAGATCAACCTGCGCGAAGGCGACATCGCGAACATGGGCTTCGCCGAGCGGGTCGACTGCCCGGTCGTGCTGGTCGCCGACATCGACCGCGGCGGCGTGTTCGCGCATCTGGTCGGCACGCTCGCGTGCCTGTCGGACAGCGAGCGCGCGCGGGTGCGCGGCTTCGTGATCAACCGCTTCCGCGGCGACTTCAAGCTGCTCGAACCGGGCCTCGACTGGCTGCGCGCGCAGACCGGCAAGCCGGTGTTCGGCGTGCTGCCGTACCTGCACGGCCTCACGCTCGACGCGGAGGACATGCTGCCCGCGCAGGCGCGCAGCGGCGCCGCGCACGCTGGCGGCCGCGTGCTGCGCGTCGTCGTGCCGGCGCTGCCGCGGATCAGCAACCACACCGATTTCGACCCGCTGCGCGCGCATCCGCAGGTCGAGTTCACGTACTGGAAGAGCGGGCCGGTGCCGGCCGCCGACCTGCTGATCCTGCCCGGCTCGAAGAGCGTGCAGCGCGATCTCGCGTGGCTGCGCGACGCCGGCTGGGACGCGGCGATCCGGCGGCACCTGCGCTATGGCGGCAAGGTGATCGGCATCTGCGGCGGCATGCAGATGCTCGGCCGCTCGCTCGACGATCCGCTGGGCCTCGAAGGGGCGCCCGGCAGCGTGCCGGGGCTCGGTCTGCTCGAGTTCGACACGACGCTGCAGCCGGACAAGACGCTGAAGAACGTGACGGGCCGCCTGGCCCTGCCGGGCGGCGCTGCCGTGCACGGCTACGAGATCCACATGGGCGAGACGCGCGGCCCCGCGCTCGCGGCGCCGGCGCTCGAGCTGACGGCCGACGGTGCGGCCGCCGCACACGCGGACGGCGCGCGGTCCGACGACGGCCAGATCCTCGCCACCTACGTGCACGGGCTGTTCGACGCACCGGACGCGTGCGCGGCGCTGCTCGCGTGGGCGGGTCTCGATGCGGCCGAGCGGATCGACTACCCGGCGCTGCGCGAGGCGTCGCTCGAACGCCTCGCCGACACGTTCGCCGCGCATCTCGACCTGCCGGCGCTGTACGCCGAATTCCGCTGACGGGGCCGAGAGGGCGGGCGCCGCATGGTGCGTGCGTCCGCGTTCGGCTTGGCCGCGCGGGAGTTCGGTGCGGCGGGTGCCGCATGGTGCGACAGCGGCGGCGCGGAGGCCGTCGCGCGGCAGAGGGCACAAGGCATAACCGGCCCACGGCCCATGCATGCCCCTTTTTGCGGGTCAATTCGTTCCTGTTGAGAATCATTCAAAGCCATATCGCGCATTTATCGGCGAAATAGCTTCGAATAGAGTGCGATCCATCGTCATCCACTCACGAAGGAATCCGCCATGAACCCCACCCGTCTGCAAGATCTCGGCGCGACGCTGCTGCGCGTCGCGCTCGGCGTGCTGTACCTCGCGCACGTCGCGCAGAAGGTGTTCGTCTTCACGCTGCCCGGCACCGCGCAGTTCTTCGCGTCGATCGGCTTGCCTGCGTGGCTTGCGTACGTCACGACGGCGGTCGAGCTGGCGGGCGGCATCGCGCTCCTCGCCGGCTTCCGCGTGCGTGTCGCCGCGCTGGCGCTGCTGCCGTTCATGCTCGGCGCGACCGCCGCGCACCTGCCGAACGGCTGGAGCTTCGGCGCGCCGCACGGCGGCTGGGAATATCCGGCGTTCTGGGCCGTGACGCTTGCCGTGCAGGCGCTCCTGGGCGGCGGCGCATTCGCGCTCGGCGCACCGCGCAGCGCGTAACCGCGTAACCGCGTAACCGCGCGCCGCCCGCGTCGGCTCCACCGGTTCCGGTGACGCCCCATTTGCCGATATCATCGCTCCCTGTATCCGCAATTGTGCGGCGCCCGCCTGCCGGCCGGCGCCGCACGGCTTCTCCGGGGGAATTCATGACGGTGATCGTGGTGGCGAATCCGAAGGGCGGCGTCGGCAAGAGCACGCTGTCCACCAATCTCGCTGGTTATTTCGCGGCACAGGGCGCATGGGTCGCGCTGGCCGATCTCGACCGGCAGCAGTCCGCGCATGCGTGGCTCGACCTGCGCCCGGTCGGGCTGCCCGCCATCGAGGCGTGGGGGCTCGACCCGGATGCGCCGTCGAAGCCGCCGCGCGGCCTCGAGTACGCGGTGATCGACACGCCGGCCGGCCTGCACGGCAACCGGCTGAACGTCGCGCTGCAGCTCGCGGACAAGGTGATCGTGCCGCTGCAGCCGTCGATGTTCGACATCCTCGCGACCCAGCACTTCCTCGAACGGCTCGCGAACGAAAAGGCAGTGCGCAGGGGCAGCGTCGAAGTCGGCATCGTCGGGATGCGGGTCGATGCGCGCACGCGCTCGTCCGAGCAGTTGCACCGCTTCGTCGAGGGGCTCGATCTGCCGGTGCTCGGCTACGTGCGGGATACGCAGAACTACGTGCAGCTCGCCGCGCACGGGCTCACGCTGTGGGACGTCGCGAAGAGCCGCGTCGACAAGGATCTCGAACAGTGGGGCCCGATCGTCGCATGGGCGGAGCGCCGCGCGCCGAAAGCGGAGAAGGCCGCCCGCGCGTCGTGAGTCGACTGGCCGCTGCCGCGTCGGCGGCAGGCGGGCGTCACCCGCCTGCCGGCTCGTTCAGTGACGCTCAGCGAAGCTCGGCCGAATGACGAAGGGCCTGATCCGGCAGCGTGCCCGATCAGGCCCTTCGTGCCTCGGCGGCGCAGCGGCCGCCTCGGGCAAGCCGCTGCGACGTGCCGGCGGCCGTGCGCATCAGGACCAGCTCTGGGTCGGCACGTGGTCGCGGCTGCCCTTGATCTTGTTGCCGTCGTCGACGAACACGAGGTTCGGCTTCCAGCCGGCTTGCAGTTCGGCTTCGTCGACCATCGCGAACGCCGCGATGATCACGAGATCGCCGAGCTGCGCGCGCCGCGCGGCCGAGCCGTTCAGCGAGATCATCCCGCTGCCGCGTTCGCCCTTGATCGCGTAGGTCGAGAAGCGTTCGCCGTTGTTGATGTTCCAGATGTCGATCCGCTCGTTTTCCGCGATGTTCGCGGCCTCGAGCAGGTCCTCGTCGATCGCGCACGAGCCTTCGTAGTGCAATTCGCAGTGCGTGACGGCCACGCGGTGGATCTTCGATTTGAGCATGTGGCGCTGCATGGGGCCTCCTTGATGCGTCGTGATGCGCTGGCGGACGAAAGCCGTCAGATTTCCAGGTTGTCGATGAGGCGCGTCGCGCCGAGCTTCGCGGCCGCGAGCACGACGAGCGGCTCGCCGGCTTCGAGCTCGGCGGCGCTCGGCGCGATCAGGTTCGCGCGCCGGCGGATCGAGATGTAGTCGGGCGCCCAGCCGCGGCCGGCGAGGTGCGCCAGCGCGTGCTGCTCGAGCTTGACGAGGTCGCGCTCGCCGCCGAGCACGCTTTCGCGCACGCGCTGCAGCGTCTTCGCGAGCTCCGGCGCCTCCTGGCGCTCGGCCGGCGCGAGATAGCGGTTGCGCGACGACAGCGCGAGGCCGTCGGTGTCGCGCACGGTCTCGGCCGCGATGATGTCGACCGGCAGCGCGAGCTGCTGGCACATGCGGCGCACGATCATCAGCTGCTGGTAGTCCTTCTTGCCGAACACGGCGACGCGCGGCTGCACGCAGGCCATCAGCTTCGCGACGACCGTGCACACGCCGGTGAAGAAGCCGGGCCGGAATTCGCCCTCGAGGATTCCGCCGAGGTCGTCCGGCGGCTGCACGCGGTATTCCTGCGGCTCCGGATACATGTCGCGCTCGGTCGGCGCGAACAGCACGTAGACGTTTTCCTTCTGCAGCTTTTCGATGTCGTCCTGCAGCGTGCGCGGATACTTGTCGAAATCCTCGTTCGGGCCGAACTGCAGGCGGTTGACGAAGATGCTCGCCACGACCGGATCGCCGTGCTGGCGCGCGAGGCGCATCAGCGACAGGTGCCCTTCGTGCAGATTGCCCATCGTCGGCACGAAGGCGGTGCGGTTCTGGCCGCGCAACTGGTCGCGCAGTTCCTGGATCGAGCTGATGACTTTCATGATCGGGTAGCGGGTTCCTCGCGCTGGCGCGCGTTGACGCCTTGGTAGGTGGCGTCGGGGTCGAAGCGGCAAACGTATCCGCGCGCGGGCGGCGCGTCGGGCGTCGGCGGATTGTAGAGGATTTGGCCGGCGGGCGCACCGATAAAAGGACGATCGTTCGCTTTTATCGGGAATGCGGCCGCGCGGGCGGGCCGGGTCCGGCGCGCCGCCCGGCGGTGCGGTTCAGGCGGGCAGGTACGCGAGGCGCACGTAGATCGGCGCGAACGGTTCGGGCTGGGTGATCTCGACGAGCGATTCGCGCGCCAGCTCGAGCATCGCGATGAAGTTCACGACGACGACCGGCACGCCGCGCGACGTGTCGAACAGCTCGGCGAACTCCATGAAGCGCGCGTTCTGCAGCTTGCGCAGGATCAGGCTCATGTGCTCGCGCACCGACAACTCCTCGCGGGAGATCTTGTGATGCTGGACGAGCTTCGCGCGCTTGAGCACGTCGGCCCACGCGGCGCGCAGGTCGTCGGAATTCACGTCGGGGAAGCGCGGCGTGATGCTCTGCTCGATGTACACCTCGGCGCGCAGGAAGTCGCGGCCGAGCTGCGGCAGCCGGTCGAGGCGCTGCGCGGCGAGCTTCATCTGCTCGTATTCGAGCAGGCGGCGCACCAGCTCGGCGCGCGGATCTTCCGCCTCCTCGCCGGTGTCGGCCTTCTTGACCGGCAGCAGCATCCGCGACTTGATCTCGATGAGCATCGCGGCCATCAGCAGGTACTCGGCCGCGAGCTCGAGGTTCGACGCGCGGATCTGGTCGACATAGCCCAGATACTGCGCGGTGACCTGCGCCATCGGGATGTCGAGCACGTTGAAGTTCTGCTTGCGGATCAGGTAGAGCAGCAGGTCGAGCGGGCCTTCGAACGTTTCGAGGAACACCTCGAGCGCGTCGGGCGGGATGTACAGGTCCTGAGGCAGCTTGAAGAGCGGCTCGCCGTACAGGCGTGCGAACGCCGCGACGCCGTCGACCGTGTCGGGCGTCGAATCGGCGCCCGCGGGCGCGGCGACCGCGTCTTCGGGCCGGGCCACGTCAGGCCGGGCCGCTTCGGGCCGGGCCACGTCAGGCCGGGCCGCGTCAGGCCGGGCGGCGCTGGCCTCGTCGGCGGCGCTCACGTCGTCAGAAGTTCTGGTAATAGACGTAGGACGTCTGCTTCACGCGCGAATCCTGCTGCGCGGCGCGCTCGTCGAGGTCGATCGGCTGCTTGTCCCACAGCAGTGCGCGGCCTTTGCGCTGCTCTTCCTCGAGCGTCGGCTTCTGCTGCTTGAGCTGGTTCAGGAATTGCGTGACGTCGGACTGGTACGGCATGGCTTGGCTTTCCGTTTCAGGGCGGCGCGCAACGCGCCGGATTGTGCGATGGCGGGATTTTACCGCATCGCGGGGAACGGCCGGCGTGAAACGCGCGTCGAACGCGCGGGCGTCGCGCCGTTGCGCGCAAGCGTCAAAGCGGCGCGCGGGCGGGGGCGGCGACGTCCGTGTGGTCAAATACGGGTTTTCGAACAATTCATATCATTGAGGGCGAGGTCATATTTGGCGGGGCAGGCACACCAGCAACGAAACATGGCGCGTGACGCCGCGCGGGACGCCCGACGCGGCGACGCCGGCGCGGCCCGGGCCGCGCGCATCCTCGCCGGCTGCCTGGCCGCGCTCGCCGCGCTGCCCGCCTGGGCGAAATACGACGTCGAGATCGATGCGCCGCGCGCGGTCCGCAAGCTGCTCAAGTCGCACCTCGACATCGCGCGCTTCGGCAAGCGCGACGACGTCAGCGACGACCAGTTCGACTTCCTCGTCACCGCCACGCCGCAGCAGGTGCGCGACCTGACCGCGACCGAAGGCTATTTCTCGCCGGTCGTGCGCACCGACGTGCGCACGCGCGACGGCAAGCGCAGCGTGCAGATCGCTGTCGATCCGGGGCCGCAGACCCTCGTGTCGTCGGTGGACCTGACGTTCAACGGGCCGGTCGGCTCGGAAGACCCGAAGCAGGAGAGCGCGACGCGCTTCGCGTTCTCGCTGAAGGCGGGCGAGCCGTTCACGCAGGCGGGCTGGGACGCCGCGAAGGGCGCCGCGCTCAGGCAGCTGCAGTCGCGCCGCTACCTCGGCGCGAAGATCACCGCGTCCGAGGCGCGCGTCGATCCGCGCACGCAGCGCGCGACGCTCGCGGTCACGTTCGACAGCGGCCCGACGTTTACGATCGGCAAGGTCGACGTCGAAGGCGTGCGCCGCTATCCGGAGAAGATCGTCACCAACGTCAATCCGCTGTCCGAAGGCGAGATCTACGACGTGCAGCGGATCACCGAGCTGCAGCGGCAACTGCAGAACACGCCGTACTACGCGAGCGTCGCGATCGACGTCGGCAACGACACCGAGAAGCCGGACCGGACGCCCGTGCACGTGAAGGTCAGCGAGTACCCGTACAACAGCGTGCGCGGCGGGGTCGGCTACGCGACCGACACCGGCCCGCACATCCAGGGCGCGTACACGTACCTCGACACGTTCGGCGCGGCCTGGCCGCTGACGGTGTCGGGCCGGCTCGACCAGATCCAGCAGTACGGCCAGGTGCAGCTGTCGATGCCGCCGGGGCCGCGCGCGTGGACCAACAGCGTGCTCGCGTCGTATACGAACACCGACGTGTCGGACACGCGCATCTACAGCGCGCGGGTCGGCGTGCAGCGCACCCGCACCGGGCAATACATCGACTACGCGTATTCGCTGATGTTCTATCAGGACCGGCTCAAGCAGAACGGCGCGGGACCGACCATGAGCCGCGCGCTCGTGCCGCAGTGGGCATGGACGCGCCGCAACGTCGACGATCCGCTGTTCCCGCGCTCGGGCAACCTGATCCACGCGGAGGCCGGCTTCGCGATCAAGAACGTGCTGACCGACCAGACCTTCATCCGCGGCTATGCGCGCGGCCAGCAGTACGTGCCGATCGGCAAGCGCGACCTGTTCGTGTTCCGCGCGGAGCTGGGCGGCGTGTTCACGAGCGGCAGCTCGACCGGCGTGCCGGCCTCGCTGCTGTTCCGCGCGGGCGGCTCGAATTCGGTGCGCGGCTACGGCTACCAGAGCATCGGCAACAGCGTCGCCGGCTCGGTGCTGCCGACCAAGTACCTGACGACCGGCACCGCCGAATACCAGCACTGGTTCAACCGCGACTGGGGCGCCGCGACGTTCTTCGACGTCGGCACCGCGACCGACGCGTGGGGCGAGAAGGTGTTCTACAAGGGCGTCGGCGTCGGCGCGCGCTGGCGCAGCCCGGTCGGCCCGATCAATGTCGACCTCGCCTACGGGCTGCGCAACCACAGCGTGCGCCCGTACCTGACGCTCGGCATCGCATTCTGACCCAACCGTTTCATCCATCACGCACCGCATGACGAAGGACGCCCACGACACGCCGCCGCCCCACGATCCGGACTCGCCCGAGCGAGCGCCCGAGGACGCGCCGCGCCGGTCGCGGCTCGTGCGCGGCGTCGCGTGGACGCTGGCCGGCGTCGTGCTGCTCGTCGTGCTGGTGGCGGGGCTCGCGCTCGCCGCGGCCACGACCGAGCGCGGCACCCGGTTCGCGTGGGACGCGGCGGTGCGCGTGCTCGGCGGGCGGCTCGCGGGCACGCTCGAAGGCGGCGCGCTGGCCACCGGCGTGCGCGTGAAGTCGTTCGCGTGGACGAGCCCGGACGGCACGGGCACCGAGGTGCGGATCGACCGTCTCGACGGCCGCTGGGCGTTGACCCGCGCGCCGCTGCGCGTGACGGTCGACTACCTCCGCGCAGGCACGATCGACGTGCGGATCGTGCCGGGGCCGCCGACGCCGACCGTGATGCCGCAGGACCTGCGCCTGCCGCTGCAGCTGCGGATCGTCGACCTGCGCTTCGACCGTCTCGCGATCCACGAGGGCGGCTCGATGACGCAGCTCGACCATCTCGCGCTGAGCGGCCGCAGCGACGGCCGCCACCATGAGCTTGCGCTCGAGCGGCTCGACACGCCGTACGGCGCGCTCACCGCGCGCGCGAAGCTCGACGGCGTGCGGCCGTTCGCGCTGACGGGCGACGCGACCTACGCGGGCAAGCTCGCCGACGAGCCGGTCGATGCGCGCGCGCGCGTGTCGGGCTCGCTCGAAGCGCTCGTCGCCGACGTCGACGCGAGCGGCTTGAAGCTCAACGGGCGCGCGCACGTCGAGGCGGCGCCGTTCGGCGCGGTGCCGCTCACGCGCGCGTCGCTCGCGTTCGATCACGTGAACCCGCAGGCGCTGGCGCCGGGCGCGCCGGCCGCGGATCTCGCAGTGCGCGCCGAGCTCGCGCCCGCGCCGGCCGATTCCGCGCATCCGCACGCATTCGCGGTGACGGGGCCGGTGTCGATCGTCAACGCGAAACCGGGCACGCTCGGCGACCATCTGCTGCCGGTCGTCGATGCGCACGCGAGCGTGCGGCTCGACGCGCACGCGCAGCGGATCGACGGCCTCGCGCTGAAGCTGATCCGCGACGGCAGCGTGACGGGCGGCGGCGCGCTCGCGCTCGGCAAGGGCCGTTTCGACCTGAAGGTCGCGAATCTCGACCTCAATGCGTTCGTGGCTGAACTGCGCCCGATGCGGCTCGGCGGGCCGGTCGGCGTGACGCTCGCGAGCGGCGTGCAGACCGTCGAGTTCGACCTGAACGATCCGAAGCTCGCGCTCGGCGCGCGCGCGAAGCTCGCGCTGACGCCGCAGCAGACGGTGCTGACCGATGCGCGCGTGACGGCGGCCAAGGGGCGCATCGACCTGAGCGGCGTGTTCCGCCACGACGCGCATTCGAGCTACGACGCGAAGGCGACGCTCGCCGACTTCGATCCGCTGCTGCTCGCCGCGATGCGCGCGCCGCCTGCAGCCGCCGGCAAGGCGGCCAGGAATGTGCCGAAGGCTGCGCCCGCGAAGCGCGGCGAGACGCGCGTGAACGGCACGCTGACCGCGTCGGGCGCGTTCGCGCCGCAAGTGTCGACGAAGGCGACCTTCAAGCTCGGCGACAGCCTGTACGACGGCGTGCCGCTGACCGGCGCGGGCGTCGTGCAGCTCGCCGGCGCGCGGCTCCTGCCGAGCAGCGCGAACCTGTCGATCGCGGGCAACCGCGTCGACCTGCGCGGCAGCTTCGGCGCGCCCGGCGACCGGCTGCGCTTCGTCGTCGATGCGCCGCAGCTCGACCGGCTCGGCTTCGGTGTCGCGGGGCTCGTCGAGGCGCAGGGCGACCTGACCGGCAGCTTCGCGCATCCGAACGTGACCGCGACCTACAAGGCCCAGGGCGTCGTGTTCGGCGCAAACCGGATCGGCGCCGCGCAGGGGCGTGCCGACATTCGCGACGGCGCGCACGGCGCGCTGGTGTTCACCGCCGACGCGAGCAACGTGGCGCTCGGCTCGCTGCAGCTGAAGACGCTGCGCGCGAACCTCGACGGCACGCGGGCGAAGCACACGCTCGACGCGTCGGCGCTCGGGATGGCCGACGGGCGTGTGATCGACCTGACGGTCGCGGCGAACGGCGGCGTCGTCGAAAGCCGCGACGGGATGCGCTGGGACGGCGCCGTGACGCGCCTCGCGAACCGCGGCACGCCGGCCTTCGCGCTGCAGACGCCGCTCGCCGTGTCGGCGGGCGCCGGGCGCGTGACGCTCGGCGCGGCGAAGCTGACGCTCGAAGGCGCGGCGATCGACCTGAAGACCTTCGTGTTCGACCACGGCCTGCTGCGCTCGGTGGGCACGGTGAGCGGCGCGTCGGTCGCGCGCTTCCTCGAGGTCCGCCAGGAACTGACGGGCGAGCGAGCGCCGGTGCGGACCGACGTGGTGCTCGACGCCGACTGGGATTTCGCGCTCGGCGCGAGCGCGACCGGCCATCTGCAGGTCAGGCGCCGCAGCGGCGACGTGACCGTCGAGACCGCGCGCGGGATCGCGTCGCTCGGGCTCACCGATCTGTCGGCGCGCGCGAACTTCGTGCCGGGCAACCGCCTCAACGTCGTGGCGCTCGCGAAGGCGAACCGGGTCGGCACGCTCGACGCGAGCGTCGCGGTGCCGTTCGCGCCGCGCGACGGCATGCTCGCGGTCGCCGACGACGGCCCGCTGTCGGGCCGCATCGAGGCGGACATCCCGTCGCTGAAGGCGACCGGCAACCTGTTCGGGCCGAGCTACCTGCTCGGCGGGCGCGCGGCGCTGAAGCTGACGGTCGCCGGCACGCCGGCGAAGCCGAGCGTGTCCGGGATGCTGACGGGCGACGAGCTGTCCGCGACGCTGGTCGATCAGGGCGTGCAGCTGAAGGACGGCATCGTGCGCGTCAAGCTGGCGGAGAACCTCGTCGAATTCCAGCAGGTCGAGTTCCACGGCGGCGACGGCACGCTGCGCGCGATCGGCCGCGTGCGGCTCGACGGCGAGGCGCCCGACCTGACCGCGAGCATCGTCGCGGACAAGCTCGAGCTGTTCGCCGCGCCGGACCGCAAGCTGTCGCTGTCGGGCAAGGCGACCGTCGCGAACGACGGGCCGCGCGGCGCGCTGTCGATCGACGGCAAGTTCGTCGTCGATCACGCGCTGTTCGACCTGCCCGAGCAATCGGCGCCGCACCTGTCCGACGACGTCGTGATCGTCGGCCCCGAGGGCACGGTGCGCGGCGACGTGCAGACGGGTACCGCGGCGGCCAAGCCGCAGAAGGTCGAGAACAAGCCCGCGCCGTCGCTTGCACCGCGCGCGAACATCGACATCGGCCTCGGCAACGATTTCCGCTTCAAGGGGCACGGCGCGGATCTCGGCCTGCGCGGCACGATCACGGTGATGAGCGCGCCGGGCGTGCCGCTGCGCGCGGTCGGCAACGTGCGCGTGACCGAAGGCTCGACCTACACGTCGTTCGGCCGCAAGCTCGCGATCGAGAACGGCTTCTTCACGTTCAACGGCCCCGTGTCGAACCCCGGCGTGAACATCCTCGCGATGCGGCGCAATCAGGAGGTCGAGGCCGGCGTGCAGGTGACCGGCACGATCCAGTCGCTGACGGTCAAGCTGGTGTCGGAGCCGAACGTCACCGACAACGAGAAGCTGTCGTGGCTGCTGTTCGGGCACGGCACCGACCAGGGCAACAATGTCGGCCAGCAGGGCACGATGACGGCCGCGCTCGCGCTGCTCGGCAGCGTGACGGGCAAGCGGGTCGCGCAGACCTTCGGCCTCGACGAATTCTCGATCGGCCGCAGCGACGTCGGCCTGACCGATCCGCAGGTGATCCAGGTGTCGAAGGCGATCAACGAGCGCTTCGTGCTCGGCTTCGAGCAGGGCTTGCAGTCGGCCAGCAACGCGTTCAAGGCGACCATCAACCTGACGCGCTTCTGGTCGGTGTCCGCGTACGGCGGCACGTTCCAGGGCGTCGATCTGAACTACACGCGGCGCTTCGACCGCTGGTTCAGCCAGCGCTGACCGAGCCCACGCACGCACGGCCCGTGGCGCGACCATGAAAAAAGCCCCGCACGTCATCGTGCGGGGCTTTTTCGTTGTGGCGGGTGCGGCGGGCCGCTTACTTCACGCGCATGCCGGGCTTCGCGCCGCTGTGCGGCTCGAGGATGTAGAGGCCCGGCTCGGCCTTCTCGTCGGCGGCCGACGCCGCGAGCACCATCCCTTCGGAGAGCCCGAACTTCATCTTGCGCGGCGCGAGGTTCGCGACCATCACCGTCAGCTTGCCGACGAGCTGCTCCGGCTGATACGCCGACTTGATGCCCGAGAACACGTTGCGGGTCTTTTCCTCGCCGACGTCGAGCGTGAGCTGCAGCAGCTTGTCCGAGCCTTCGACGGCCTGGCACGCGACGATCTTCGCGATGCGCAGATCGATCTTCGCGAAGTCGTCGATCGAGATCGGGCCGTCGTTCGCGGCGTTCGCGGCGGCGGCCTTCGCGTTCGCCTTGGCCGGCTTCGCGTCCTTCGCGGCGGCGGCGCCGGTCGCGCCCGAAGCGGCCGCCGCAGCAGCGCCGTCGGCCTGCAGCGAACCGCGGTTCGCGGCGAGCAGCGCGTCGATCTGCTTCGCGTCGACGCGCGTCATCAGATGCTGGTACGCGTTGATCGGCTGCGCGGACGACAGCGGCTTCGCGGCATCGGCCCATGCGAGCGGCGCGATCCCGAAGAACGCCTCGACGGCCTGCGCGACGCGCGGCATCACCGGCTTCAGCGCGAGCGACAGCAGGCGGAACGCCTCGAGGCTCACGCTGCAGGTCTCGTGCAGCGCGACCGCGTTGGCCGGGTCCTTCGCGAGCTCCCACGGCTTCGCGCCGTCGACGTACGCGTTGACTTCGTCGGCGAGCTCCATCGTCTGGCGCAGCGCGCGGCTGTATTCGCGGGCTTCGTAGTGCGCGGCGATCGAGCCGATCGCGCTGCGCAGCTTCGCGACGAGCGGATGATTCATCGCGCTGTCCTGCACGCGGCCGTCGAAGCGCTTGATCAGGAAGCCGGCCGCGCGGCTCGCGATGTTCACGTACTTGCCGACCAGATCGCTGTTCACGCGCGCCTGGAAGTCGTCGAGGTTCAGGTCGATGTCTTCCATCGTCGCGTTCAGCTTCGCGGCGAAGTAGTAGCGCAGCCACTCGGGGTTCAGGCCCGTGTCGATGTAGCTCTGCGCGGTGATGAACGTGCCGCGCGACTTCGACATCTTCGCGCCGTCGACGGTCAGGAAGCCGTGCGCGAACACGTTGGTCGGCGTGCGGTGGCCCGAAAATTCGAGCATCGCCGGCCAGAACAGCGTGTGGAAATACAGGATGTCCTTGCCGATGAAGTGATACTGCTCGGCCGTCGCGCCCGGGCGGACCCACGCGTCGAAGTCGATGCCCTTGCGCTCGCACAGGTTCTTGAAGCTCGCGTAGTAGCCGACCGGCGCGTCGAGCCACACGTAGAAATACTTGCCCGGCGCGCCGGGGATTTCGAAGCCGAAGTAGGGCGCGTCGCGCGAGATGTCCCAGTCGGCGAGCTTCGCTTCGCCGGCGTCGCCGAGCCATTCGCGCATCTTGTTGGTCGCTTCGGGCTGCGCGAGGCCGCTGACCCAGTCGCGCAGGAACGACTCGCAGCGCGGGTCGGACAGGCGGAAGAAGTGGTGCGTCGACGTCTTGCGCACCGGCGTCGCGCCGGACACGACCGAGTACGGGTTCAGCAGGTCGGTGGGCAGGTAGGTCGAGCCGCATACTTCGCAGCTGTCGCCGTACTGGTCCTTCGCGTGGCACTTCGGGCATTCGCCCTTGATGAAGCGGTCCGGCAGGAACATTTCCTTGACCGGGTCGTACGCCTGCTCGATCTCGCGCTCGGCGATCAGGCCGTTTTCCTTCAGCGCGACGTAGATCTTCTCGCTGAGCACGCGGTTTTCGTCCGAATCGGTCGAATAGAAATTGTCGAACGACACGCCGAAGCTGTCGAAGTCGCGCTTGTGCTCGGCCCACACGCGGTCGATCAGCTGCTTCGGCGTGAGGCCTTCCATCTCGGCGCGCAGCATGATCGGCGTGCCGTGCGTATCGTCGGCGCCGATGTAGTAGACCTCGTGCCCGTGCATTCGCAGCGTCCGCACCCAGATGTCGGTCTGGATGTACTCGACCAGATGGCCGATGTGGATCTGGCCGTTGGCATAGGGAAGGGCGGACGTAACGAGGATCTGGCGGCTGCCTTGCGGCGCCGCGGCCTGCACGGAAGCGAGGTCGGTTGCGGACATAGGGTCTGTAGAAGGAACGGCTAAACGACGGAAACTGCGATTCTAGCAGGGGCGCGGGTCGCCCAGTCGGGCCGGGGCGGTGCGAGGGCGGGCGCGGCGTGCGGCGCCCATGAAGTGCGTGCCCGGCGCTGCGATGCTGCGCCGCAGCACGAAAATTCCGGGCAAAAAAAACCGGGGCGGATACGGCCCCGGAGCAACAACGACAAGAGGAGAATGGTGACGCGCCGGCTGCGCCAGCCGCGTACCGTAAAGACAGACCGCGGGTCGCGACAGAAGTTCGAAATTTTTTTCGATTTGTTACGGAGCCCGCGCCAAGCCTTGTGGCACGCGGCCGCGCGCCGAATGCGCGGCCTCGTCTCCGGTCGTCGTGCCGCTTACTGCTGCGCTGCGCGCAGGTAGATTTCGACGCGGCGGTTCTGCGCGCGGCCGGCTTCGGTCGCGTTGTCCGCGATCGGGTTCGACGCGCCCATGCCCTGCGCCGACAGGCGGCCGCCGGCGACGCCGCGCTGCACGAGCGCATTGACGACGCTCTGCGCGCGGTTCTGCGACAGCGTCTGGTTCAGCTGTGCCGAGCCCGTGCTGTCCGTGTAGCCGACGATCGAGGCCGTCACTTGCGGGTTCTGGTTCAGCGTCGTCGCCAGATCGTTCAGCAGCGGCGTGAATGCCGGCGTGATCGCGTACTGGTTGGTGGCGAACGTCACCGAGCTCGGCACGTTCAGCTTCAGCGAGCCGTCCGGCTGCTCGGTCACCTGCGTGCCCGTCTTCGCTGCCGACGGCGCGAGCTTGTTCTTGATCGCCTGCCAGTTGTAACCCGTCACGCCGCCGACCAGCGCGCCGACGCCCGCGCCGATCGCCGCGCCCTTGCCGCCGCCGGCCAGCGCGCCGATGCCCGCGCCCAGCGCCGCGCCCGTGCCGGTGCCGACGGCCGTGTTGTTGCCTTGCTGCGTGGCGCAGCCGGCGAGCAGTGCGCCGGCGAGTGCGAAGACGGACAGGCGAGTCGCGATTTTCATGTTCATCTTGGATTCCTCTGTTGGTTGAACGAGTCGACAACGACGACAAACATCAGGTGCGGCTCCGTGCACGGACGCCCCGAAAACGGCGGGCAGGCCCGTGTAGACGGTTGCCGCGAAGGCGGCTGCATGCCCTGTTCGCCAGCGGGGCTGTTCGTACAGGGCGACGCATCAGCCTCTACAATATAGGCGGTTCGCGGCCGATTTGGCCCCATAGCATACCGCACGCGAAGATTGCGCCGTCGTGCGCATTCGCGCAATGGCGTGCAACAGATTCTTTCACTTTTCCTGATTTTTGCTGCGTAATTTGATCTTTTTTGACGATTGCGCGTGGAAAAACGATTTCACGGAGTTTCGATGAGCATTGACCGGGCACAAGTCGACGCCGCGCTGGCGGCTGTCGTCGACCCCAACACCGGCCGTCCGTATGCGGCCAACAAGGGCGTGCGCAACGTCGCGATCGATGGCGACGTCGTGGCGGTCGACGTGGTGCTCGGCTATCCGGCGCGCAGCCAGCACGATGACGTGCGCGCGCGCATCGCGGCGGCCCTCCAGGCCGTGCCGGGCGTGCGCGACGCACGTGTCGCCGTGTCGCAGGAGATCGTCGCGCACACGGTGCAGCGCGGCGTGAAGCTGCTGCCGAACGTGAAGAACATCGTCGCGGTCGCGTCGGGCAAGGGCGGCGTCGGCAAGAGCACGACGGCCGTGAACCTGGCGCTCGCGCTCGCCGCCGAAGGCGCGTCGGTCGGCATTCTCGACGCCGACATCTACGGCCCGTCGCTGCCGACGATGCTCGGCATCCACGGCCAGCGCCCCGAGTCGCCGGACAACCAGTCGATGAACCCGCTGGTCGGCCACGGGCTGCAGGCGAACTCGATCGGCTTTCTGATCGACGAGGACAATCCGATGGTGTGGCGCGGCCCGATGGCGACGTCGGCGCTCGAGCAGCTGCTGCGGCAGACCAACTGGCGCGAGCTCGACTACCTGATCGTCGACATGCCGCCGGGCACCGGCGACATCCAGCTCACGCTCGCGCAGCGCGTGCCGGTGACGGGCGCGGTGATCGTGACGACGCCGCAGGACATCGCGCTGCTCGACGCGAAGAAGGGGCTGAAGATGTTCGAGAAGGTCGGCATTCCGATCCTCGGCATCGTCGAGAACATGAGCATCCACGTCTGCTCGAACTGCGGGCACGAGGAGCACATCTTCGGCGCGGGCGGCGCCGAGCGGATGGCGAAGGACTACGACGTCGACGTGCTCGGCAGCCTGCCGCTCGACATCGCGATCCGCGAGCGCGCCGACAGCGGCACGCCGACGGTCGTGGCCGACCCGGACGGCGCGCTGGCGCGGCGCTATCGCGACATCGCGCGCGGCGTCGCGCTGGCGATCGCGGAACGGGCGCGCGACATGACGTCGAAGTTCCCGTCGATCGTTGTTCAGAATACTTAAAGCCCTTGCGGGGCGGGCCTGCACGCTGTTTACGGCGCCGCGAGGCGCGGTATCATGGCGACTTTTCCCGGGTCCCTTTACCCGCCCGGTATGGCCGCCGTGTGATAACGGCTGCCAGCCGGCATGAGGATCGAATGAACCAACGACACCACGGCGCGCGCGTCGGCCGCGCGCGGCGCGCGCTGCTGACCGCCGCCGCGCTGGGCCTGCTGGCCGGCTGTACCTCCTTTTCCTCGACGCACGAGAAGCGCGCCGACGCCCAGTTGCAGCCGACCGTCGGCTCGCAGGCGCGCGGCGCGGTCACGTTCGTCGAGCGCCCGGACGGCGTCCAGGTCACTTACAACCTGGTCGGGCTGCCGCCGAACACCGATCACGCGCTGCAGGTGCACGAACGCGGCGACTGCAACGCCGGCGACGGCTCGAGCGCCGGCCAGGTGTTCGCGCCGGCCGCCGACCGGCTGCGCGCCGGCGCGCGCGTCGCCGGCGATCTCGGCAACATCCACGCGGACGCGAACGGCGTCGCCGCCGGCTTCATCGTCGCGCCCGATCTGGCCCTCGACGGCGTGCGCTCCGCGCTGAACCGCGCGGCGCTGGTCTACCGCGACCCGAGCGATCCGGCGTTCGCGCAGCACGGCGCGGGGCCCGCGCTGGCCTGCGGCGTGATCCGTTGAGCGCCGCCGCGTACACGCGGCGATCATCGCGTAAAATGTCGGGTTTTCCCGGCTGCCGCGTCGACGCGGCAGCCGCCGTCTGTCACCGTCACGCACCGTTTCCTGGCGCCCCGTTATGAGCATCAAGTCCGACAAGTGGATTCGGCGCATGGCCGAAGAACACAAGATGATCGAGCCGTTCGTGCCCGATCAGGTTCGCGCGTCCGAGGACGGCCGCAGGATCGTCAGCTACGGCACGTCGAGCTACGGCTACGACATCCGCTGCGCGGACGAATTCAAGATCTTCACGAACATCAACTCGACGATCGTCGATCCGAAGAACTTCGACGAAGGTTCGTTTGTCGATTTCAAGGGCGACGTGTGCATCATCCCGCCGAACTCGTTCGCGCTGGCCCGCACCGTCGAATATTTCCGCATTCCGCGCACCGTGCTGACGGTCTGCCTCGGCAAGTCGACCTACGCGCGCTGCGGGATCATCGTCAACGTGACGCCGTTCGAGCCCGAATGGGAAGGCTACGTCACGCTGGAATTCTCGAACACCACGCCGTTGCCCGCGAAGATCTACGCGAACGAAGGCGTCGCCCAGGTGCTCTTCTTCGAGAGCGACGAGGTGTGCGACGTGTCGTACGCGGATCGCGGCGGCAAGTATCAAGGGCAACGGGGTGTCACGCTGCCGAAAACCTGATCTGGTTGCATATCAGCCATACACCGACCGGTTATCAGGTGACCGCTGCGCGTGACGCGCCGCGGTCGTTCTTTTTGGAGATTCGCCCATGAAGTTTCGTTTCCCCGTCGTGATCATCGACGAAGATTTCCGCTCCGAGAACATCTCGGGCTCCGGCATCCGGGCACTGGCCGAAGCGATCGAGAAGGAGGGCGTCGAAGTCCTCGGCCTCACGAGCTACGGCGATCTGACGTCGTTCGCGCAGCAGTCGAGCCGCGCGTCGTGCTTCATCCTGTCGATCGACGACGACGAACTCATGCTCGGCGAAACCGGCCCGGACGGCGAGCTGCCCGAACTGGCCACCGCGATCATCGAGCTGCGCGCGTTCGTCAGCGAAGTGCGCCGCCGCAACGCGGACATCCCGATCTTCCTGTACGGCGAGACGCGCACGTCGCGCCACCTGCCGAACGACATCCTGCGCGAGCTGCACGGCTTCATCCACATGTTCGAGGACACGCCGGAGTTCGTCGCGCGCCACATCATCCGCGAGGCGAAGGTCTATCTCGACTCGCTCGCGCCGCCGTTCTTCAAGGAGCTCGTCAAGTACGCGGACGAAGGCTCGTACTCGTGGCACTGCCCGGGCCACTCGGGCGGCGTCGCGTTCCTGAAGAACCCGCTCGGCCAGATGTTCCACCAGTTCTTCGGCGAGAACATGCTGCGCGCGGACGTCTGCAACGCGGTCGACGAACTCGGCCAGCTGCTCGACCACACGGGCCCGGTGGCCGCGTCCGAGCGCAACGCGGCGCGCATCTTCAGCGCCGATCACCTGTTCTTCGTGACCAACGGCACGTCGACGTCGAACAAGATCGTCTGGCACGCGACGGTAGCTCCTGGCGACATCGTGCTCGTCGACCGCAACTGCCACAAGTCGATCCTGCACGCGATCACGATGACGGGCGCGATTCCGGTGTTCCTCACGCCGACGCGCAACCACTTCGGCATCATCGGCCCGATCCCGCGCGACGAGTTCAAGCCGGAGAACATCCGCAAGAAGATCGAGGCGAACCCGTTCGCGCGCGAGGCGCTGCGCCAGAACCCGGAGATGAAGCCGCGGATCCTGACGATCACGCAGAGCACGTACGACGGCGTCGTCTACAACGTCGAGATGATCAAGGACCTGCTCGGCGACCTGCTCGACACGCTGCACTTCGACGAAGCGTGGCTGCCGCATGCGACGTTCCACGACTTCTACCGCGACATGCATGCGATCGGCGACGGCCGGCCGCGCACCGGCGCGCTCGTGTTCGCGACGCACTCGACCCACAAGCTGCTCGCCGGCATCTCGCAGGCGTCGCAGATCGTCGTGCAGGATTCGGAGAACCGCACGTTCGACAAGCACCGCTTCAACGAGGCGTACCTGATGCACACGTCGACGAGCCCGCAGTACGCGATCATCGCGTCGTGCGACGTCGCGGCCGCGATGATGGAGCCGCCGGGCGGCACCGCGCTCGTCGAGGAGTCGATCGCCGAGGCGATCGACTTCCGCCGCGCGATGCGCAAGGTCGACGCCGAGTACGGCGACGACTGGTTCTTCAGCGTATGGGGCCCGGAGGACCTGTCTGAGGAAGGCATCGGCTCGCGCGAAGACTGGATGCTGAAGCCGAACGACCGCTGGCACGGCTTCGGCCCGCTCGCGGAAGGCTTCAACATGCTCGACCCGATCAAGGCGACGATCATCACGCCGGGGCTCGACGTGGACGGCGAATTCGGCGAGACCGGCATCCCGGCCGCGATCGTCACGAAGTACCTCGCCGAGCACGGGATCATCGTCGAGAAGACGGGCCTGTACTCGTTCTTCATCATGTTCACGATCGGCATCACGAAGGGCCGCTGGAACTCGATGGTGACCGAGCTGCAGCAGTTCAAGGACGACTACGACAACAACCAGCCGCTGTGGCGCGTGCTGCCGGAATTCGTCGCGCAGCATCCGCGCTACGAGCGCGTCGGCCTGCGCGACCTGTGCACGCAGATCCACGACGTCTACCGCGCGAACGACATCGCGCGCCTGACGACCGAGATGTACCTGTCGGACATGGAGCCGGCGATGAAGCCGTCGGACGCGTTCGCGAAGCTCGCGCACCGCAAGATCGACCGCGTGCCGCTCGACGAGCTCGAAGGCCGCGTGACGAGCATCCTGCTGACGCCGTACCCGCCGGGCATTCCGCTGCTGATCCCGGGCGAACGCTTCAACAAGACGATCGTCAACTACCTGCGGTTCGCGCGCGATTTCAACGAGCGCTTCCCGGGCTTCCACACCGACATCCACGGCCTCGTCGCGGAAGAGGTGAACGGGCGCGTCGAGTACTTCGTCGACTGCGTGCGCGATTGACGATGGAACGGAATCGAATCGGGGCGATGCGCGCGGCTGCGGCCGCGCTCGTCGCCTGGGCGGCCTGGTCGGTGGGATTGGGCGCGGTGCATGCGGAAGTCGCCGCGGCCG
This sequence comes from Burkholderia ubonensis, assembly GCF_001718695.1. Lineage (NCBI taxonomy): Bacteria > Pseudomonadati > Pseudomonadota > Betaproteobacteria > Burkholderiales > Burkholderiaceae > Burkholderia > Burkholderia ubonensis. Next base: position 3,258,596 of record NZ_CP013420.1, read on the forward strand.
ATCCGGTCGACGTCGCGATGCGGCAGTGCCTCGCGCAGCGCGACCGCTCGTCGACGGCCGGGCAGATCCAGTGCATGGGCGAAGCGCAGCAGCAGTGGCAGACGGTGATGGACGCCGCGTACAAGCGCCTGCTGAACGACGCGCCCGCCGACGCGAAGCGCGGCTGGCAGGAGAGCCAGCGGCGCTGGCTCATGTGGCGCAAGGACGAGGCGCACCTGCTGAAGGCCGTGTACGACACGACGCGCGGCACGATGTACACGATGGCGAGCGCCGACATGCAGCTGCAGCCGGTGCGCGAGCGTGCGCTCGCGCTGCGGGCGGCGGCCGATCGTTATGCGGCGCCGGCCGGCGGGCCGGGCGGGGCGGCGGCGAAGGCGGCGAATGCAGCGGCGGGCGGCCCGGCGAACGCGCCCAAGAGTGACGCGCGCGATCCGTTGCGCCGCATCCGGCCGTGCGAGCAGGACGCGGCGTGCGAGCACGCGCTGTTCGACCTGAACCGCTATTACCAGAAGCTGCGGCGCAAGATGCCCGCGCATTCGGCCGCGACGCTCGTGCATGCGCAGCGCGCGTGGGTCGCGTACCGCGACGCGACCGCGCCGCTCGTCGGCGAGGACGGGCGCATCGACATCATCGGCGCGCGCATCGCGACGATGAAGCGCCTGTCGGAGACGGCCGGCAACAATTGACTGCCAGGCGACGCACCGCGGTAAGGAAAGGCGGGCACCGGAAGGTGCCCGTTTGCATTTGGGGAGGTGGGTTGCCTACGCGCGCTGCGCGTCCTGCAGCCCGAACCATGCGGGCACGAGCGCAAGCGCGTCGTCGAGCGACGCGAGCACGTGCAGGCTCAGCGTGACGATCTCCGGCGTGGGCGCCTTCAGGTCCGGCACGGTGACGACCGACGCGCCCGATCCGGCCGCGGCCTGCGCGCCGAAATCGCTGTCCTCGAACGCGATGCACGCATGGGCCGGCACGCCGAGCCGTTCGGCGGCGAGCCGGTAGACGGCCGGGTCGGGCTTGCCGCGCGCGACTTCGTCGCCGCCCGCGAGCGCGTGGAAGAACGGCAGCGCGCCGACCGCGTCGAGCCGCCCGCGGATCACGTCGCGCGCGGACGACGACGCGACCGCGCACGGGATGCCGGCCTGCGCGAGCGCGCTCAGGAGCGCGTGCGCACCGGGCTTCAGCGGGAATTTCGGATGAGGCTCGGGCGCGGCGAGCTGTTCGCGCACGCGCGTGCGTACCGCGTCGAACGTGCCGACGTCGCCGACGATGCGCGCGAGAATCGTCTGGCCTTCCGCGAACGAGCGGCCGACGATCTGCAGGTAGTCGGCGACGGACAGCCCGACGCCGTGCGCGCGGGCGACGTCGATCCACGTGTTCATGATCGTCCGCTCGGAATCGATGAGCAGGCCGTCCATGTCGAAGATCGCGGCGGAAAACGTCATTGCTGGGGTCCGGAAGTCGGGGGGAGAGGGCGGGCGGCGCACGCAACGTGCGCGGCCCGCGCCAACAGGAAACGGACGCCGCGGGGGGGCGTCCGTTCGCGGCGACGCTTACTTGCCGAGCGCCTCGCGCGCGGCCTTCACGGCGGCGCGCACCTGGTCCGGCGCGGTGCCGCCCGGGTGGTTGCGGCTCGCGACCGAGCCTTCGAGCGTCAGGTAGCCGAACACGTCGTCGCCGATCAGGTGCGCGACGTTCGGCAGCTCCTGCTTCATCTCGTCGAGCGTCAGGTCGGCGAGGTCGATGCCGCGATCGTCGCAGATCCGCACCGCGTGCGCGACCGCCTCGTGCGCGTCGCGGAACGGCAGCCCGCGCTTCACGAGGTAGTCGGCGAGGTCGGTCGCGGTCGAGAAGCCCTGCAGCGCCGCCGCGCGCATCGCGTCCGGCTTCACGGTGATGCCCGCGACCATCTCGGCGAAGATCCGCAGCGTGTCGGCGACGGTGTCGACCGTGTCGAACAGCGGCTCCTTGTCTTCCTGGTTGTCCTTGTTGTACGCGAGCGGCTGGCCCTTCATCAGCGTGAGGAGCGCCATCAGGTGGCCGTTCACGCGGCCGGTCTTGCCGCGCGCGAGCTCGGGCACGTCCGGGTTCTTCTTCTGCGGCATGATCGAGCTGCCGGTGCAGAAGCGGTCGGCGATGTCGATGAAGCCGACGCGCGGGCTCATCCACAGCACGAGCTCTTCCGAGAAGCGCGACACGTGCGTCATCACGAGCGCGGCCGCGGCCGTGAATTCGATCGCGAAGTCGCGATCCGACACCGCGTCGAGCGAGTTCGCGCAGATGCCGTCGAAGCCGAGCGTCGTCGCGACCGCGTGACGGTCGATCGGGTAGCTCGTGCCCGCGAGCGCGGCCGCGCCGAGCGGCAGGCGGTTCACGCGGGCGCGGCAGTCGCGCATGCGCTCGGCGTCGCGCGAGAACATCTCGACGTACGCGAGCAGGTGGTGGCCGAACGTGACCGGCTGCGCGACCTGCAGGTGCGTGAAGCCGGGCATGATCGTGCCGGCGTTGCGTTCGGCGAGGTCGATCAGCGCGCCGCGCAGGTCGCCCAGCAGGCCGCCGATGCGGTCGATCTCGCCGCGCAGCCACAGGCGGATGTCGGTCGCGACCTGGTCGTTGCGCGAGCGGCCCGTGTGCAGGCGCTTGCCGGCGTCGCCGATCAGCGCGGTCAGGCGCGCCTCGATGTTCAGGTGGACGTCCTCGAGGTCGAGCTGCCATTCGAATTCGCCGCGCTCGATCTCGCCCTGGATCTGCGCCATCCCGCGTTCGATCGCGGCCAGGTCGTCGGCGCTGATGATCTTCTGCGCGGCGAGCATCTTCGCGTGCGCGAGCGAGCCGGCGATGTCGACGAGCGCGAGGCGCTTGTCGAAAAACACCGACGACGTGTAGCGCTTGACCAGCTCGGACATCGGTTCCGAGAAGCGGGCCGACCAGGCCTCGCCCTTTTTGTGCAGTTGGGACGTCATGGCGAATCTTCGAAGGGTGTTGGGCGGCGTGCGCCGCGAGGGAATCGGAGGATTTTAGCATTCGCGGCCGCGCGACCGGGCGGGCGTCAGCGCAGCGCGCGGGTCAGCGGGCCGATGCGCGGCAGCGTGCCGTCGTCCGGGCGCTGGTACGCGAATTCGACGCTGCAGCGGCGTCCGTCGCCGCGCGCACGATGCAGCGCCAGGGCGGCTGGGGACGGTCGACTATCCACTCTGCCAGGATGCCGGCTTCACGACGTCGTGGGGCGGGCACTGCCGTCACTCGCGCACCAGCACGACGAGCTTCAGGTCCTCGCGATGCGCGGGCTTCAGCGTGATCTGCTGGTAGACGAGCCGACCGTCGGCCGGGTGGTCGAATTCGCGCTGGCCGCCTTCGCGCTCGAACACGTCCTGCGACGCCCAGTACTGCGCGAACGCGTCGCTGCCGGCCGTCAGCGCGTCGATCAGCGCGCGCGTCGGCGCATCGTTCAGGTGGCGGATCGAGTCGGCGCGGAATTCGGCGGCGAGCCGGCGCGCGCGGGTCTCCCAGTCGACGATCAGCGCGCGCGCCGCCGGCGACATGAACGTGAAGCGCAGCAGGTTGCGGTCGTGGCCGCCGTCGAGCCAGCCGGTGAACAGCGCGGCGGCGGGCGGGTTCCACGCGAGCGCGTTCCATTGGCGGTCGAGCACGTACGCGGGCGTCGCGATCGCGGCGACGGTCGCGGCGAGCGTCGGCGGCAGGTCGCCGGCGGCGACGTCCGGCTCGGCCGGGTCGCGCTGCGCGGCCAGTTCGAACAGGTACGCGCGCTCGGCGCGCGACAACTGCAGCGCGACCGCGATCCGCGCGAGCGCGTCGGCCGACGCGGACACCGGGCGGCCCTGTTCGATCCACGTGTACCAGGTCGGGCTGACGCCGCACAGCTGCGCGACCTCCTCGCGCCGCAGCCCCGGCGTGCGGCGGCGCGGGCCGGGCGGCAGGCCGACCGCCTGCGGCGACAGGCGCTCGCGGTGCGCGCGGATGAAGTCGCCGAGCGCGCGGGCGGGCGTCGCGTCGAGCGGCGGGGTGGGGGCGGCGGTCGGAAGGTTCATGCGAAATCGTCAGGCGGGTGGATCGAATACCAGAATAACTGCTTAACTTGTACTGGTACATGGGCGAGCCTATTGTAGCGGCTCACGCGTCTGCCCGCATCGGCGCGGACGGTCCCCACCAAGGAGAAGAATGCGATGAAACATCACGACCAGGTTGCCGACGCGTTCGGCTCGACTGCCGCCGCCTATCTGACGAGCACGGTCCATGCGACCGGCGCCGACCTGCAGGCGCTCGCCGACGCGGTGCGCGCGACGCCGGGCACCGCGGTGCTGGACCTGGGCTGCGGCGCGGGCCACGCGAGCTTCGCGGTCGCGCCGCACGCGCGCGAAGTGGTCGCGTACGACCTGGCGCCGCAAATGCTCGCGACCGTCGACGCGGCGGCGCGCGAGCGCGGCTTCGCGAACATCCGCACCTGCCACGGGCCGGCCGAGCGGCTGCCGTTCGGCGCGGCGACGTTCGACTGGGTCGTGAGCCGGATGAGCGCGCATCACTGGCACGACGTGCCCGCAGCGCTCGCCGAGGCGCGCCGGGTGCTGAAGCCGGGCGGACGCGTGCTGATGATCGACATCGCCGGCCCCGACCATCCGCTGCTCGACACCTATCTGCAGGCGCTGGAAGTGCTGCGCGACGCGTCGCACGTCCGCAACTACCGGGCCGACGAATGGCTCGCGATGTTCCGCGGCGCGGGCTTCGACGCGCAGGTGGCGAGCCGCTGGCGCCTGCCGATCGAGTTCGATTCGTGGGTCGCGCGGATGCGCACGCCGGCCGGCGGCGTGACCGGAATCCGCGCGCTGTGGGCGCACGCGCCGGACGAGGTGCGCAGCCATTACGCGGTGCAGCCGGACGGCTCGTTCGAGCACGATGCGCTGCTGATCGACGCGCGCTGAAGCGAAACGGCCGCGACGCCAGGCAAGGCGCGTCGCGGCCGCGGTGCGGGTTGCGTAGCGCGTGCGTCGCACGCGCTCGCGCGGGTCAGCCCGTGTTGCGCAGGCCGGCCGCGATCCCGTTGATGGTCAGGTGAATCCCGCGCCGCAGCCGCGCGTTGGTGTCGCCCGCGCGGTGCCGCTTGATCAGCTCGACCTGCAGGTGGTTGAGCGGATCGAGATACGGGAAGCGGTTCTTGATCGAACGCGCGAGCAGCGGGTTCGTCGCGAGCCGCGTGTCCTGGCCGGTGATCTCGGCCAGCGCCTGCGACGTGCGCTCCCACTCGGCGACGATCCGCTCGAACACATGCTTGCGCAGCTTCTTGTCGGCGACGAGCTGCGCGTAGCGCGACGCGACCGCGAGGTCGGTCTTCGCGAGCACCATGTCCATGTTCGACAGCAGGTTCGAGAAGAACGGCCAGGTCTTGTTCATCTTCTTCAGCAGCGCGAGCCGCTTGCTGCGCTCGGCCGCGTCCGTCGTGCCGTCGAGATACGCGGCGACCGCGCTGCCGAAGCCGTACCAGCCGGTCAGCAGCAGCCGGCACTGGCCCCACGAGAAGCCCCACGGAATCGCGCGCAGGTCCTCGATGCGGCGGTGCTTCGGGTCCTGCAGCTTGCGCGACGCGGGACGGCTGCCGATGTTCAGCTCGGCGATCTCGGTGATCGGCGTCGACGAGAAGAAGTAGTCGGTGAAGCCGGGCGTCTCGTAGACGAGCGCGCGGTACGCGGCCATCGCGGTGTCGGACAGCGTCTGCATCGCCGTCTCGAACGCGGGCAGCTGCGCGGGCGCGTTCGACTGCGGCAGCAGCGACGCCTCGAGCGTCGCGGCGACGACCGTCTCCAGGTTGCGGCGGCCGATTTCCGGGTTCGCGAACTTGCTGGCAATCACCTCGCCCTGCTCGGTCAGGCGGATCTGGCCGTTCACGGTGCCGGGCGGCTGCGACAGGATCGCCTGGTAGGTCGGGCCGCCGCCGCGGCCGACCGTGCCGCCGCGGCCGTGGAACAGGCGCAGCGTGATGCCGCGCTCGTGGAACAGGTCGACGAGCGCGAGCTCCGCGCGGTACAGCTCCCAGTTCGACGTGAGGAAGCCGCCGTCCTTGTTGCTGTCCGAGTAGCCGAGCATCACTTCCTGCTCGCCGCCCTGGTGCGCGACGAGCGCGTCGACGCCCGGCAGCGCGAAGTACTCGCGCATGATCCGCGACGCGTCGCGCAGGTCGGGGATCGTCTCGAACAGCGGGATCACCATCAGGCCGTTCTTCGCGCCGCCGTGCTTCGCGCCTTCGCCGGTAGCACCGAACGCGCCGTCGAGCAGGCCGGTTTCCTTCTGCAGCAGCAGCACCTCGACGAGGTCGCTGACCGTCTCGGTATGCGAAATGATGTAGTTGCGCACCGCGCGCGGGCCGAACTGCGCGCGCACCGCGCGCGCCTTCTCGAACACGCCGAGCTCGCTTTGCGCGAGCGCCGAGTATTCGAAGTACGGCGAGCGCAGCGGGCGGGGATCGGCGAGCGCGGCGAGCAGCACGCGCAGCTTGTCTTCCTCGGCGAGCGCCGCGTAGTCGGCCTCGACGCCCGCGCGCGCGAACAGCTCGGCGACGACCGCCTCATGAATGTCGGAGCTCTGCCGCAGGTCGATGCTCGCGAGGTGAAAGCCGAACACCTCGGCCGCGCGCGCGAGCGGCGCGAGGCGCGGCGCGGCGAGCGACGCGCCGTGATGCTCGTCGAGCGATTCCATCAGCACCTTCAGGTCGCGCACGAACTCCTCGGAATCCGCGTACGGCGTCGCGCGCACGGGCGCGGCGCCGCGCCCGGCGCTGCGCACCGGCACCGTGCCTTCGCCGAGGCGCACGCGCGCGCTTGCCGCGAGCCGCGTGTAGATGCCGATCAGCGCGCGGCGGTACGGCTCGTCGACGCGGTGCGGCGACTGGTCCGGCGATGCGGCGGCGAGCGCCTTCACCGCGTCGCTCGCGCCGACCAGCAGGTTCGACACCGACAGCTCGGCGCCGAGCTTGTGCACCTGCTCCAGGTAGTGCTCGAGGATCACCGCGGACTGGCGGTGGATCGCCTCGTCGAGCGTCGCGGCGGTCACGTTCGGGTTGCCGTCGCGATCGCCGCCGATCCAGCTGCCCATCTGGAAGAACGCCGGCACGCGGGCGGGCAGGCCGTGCTCGGCGAGCGCGGCCTCGATGTCGCCGTACAGCGCGGGCAGCTCGTCGAGGAACGTCGCGCGGTAGTACGACAGCGCGTTCTCGATCTCGTCGCCGACCGTCAGGCGCGCGTCGCGCAGCATGCGCGTCTGCCACAGCGCGGTCACGCGCGCGCGCAGCATCGCCTCGTTGTGCTGGCGCTCGCGCGCGGTCAGCTCCTGGTCGCGCTCGGCGAGCAGCCGCGCGATGTCGTGCTGCGCGTCGAGGATGCTCTTGCGCTGCACCTCGGTCGGGTGCGCGGTGAGCACGGGCACGATCAGCGCGTCGTCGAAGAAGCGCTGCAGCACGTCCTTCGACGCGCCGCCCGCCTGCTTCAGCTGGTCGAGCGCGAACGCGACGGTGCCCGGCTGCGGCGCGGAGCCGGCGAGCGCGTGGATGCGGCGGCGGCGGTTGTGGTGGCGGTCCTCGGCGATGTTCGCGAGGTGCGAGAAATAGCTGAACGCGCGCACGACGCTCACCGTCTGCTCGGGCGTCAGCTTGCGCAGCTTCTTCTCGAGCGTCTGCGCGGCCTCGCGGTCGTCCTCGCGGCGGAATTTCACCGCGGTCTGGCGGATCGTCTCGACGACGTCGAACACCGCGTCGCCTTCCTGCTCGCGCACGACGTCGCCGAGCAGGCGGCCGAGGAAGCGGATGTCCTCGAACAGCGGGCGGTCCTTGTCCTCGCGGGTGCGGGCGCCCGGCTTCGCGGCGACGGCGGCCGCGCCGTTCGCGACGGCCCTGGCCGCGCGTTTCGTCTGTCGTATCGGGTCTTTCGGTTTCGTTGCCGGCTGGGTTGCCGATTTCGCACGACCGTTCGCGGCGGCGGCGATGGAGCCCGTCTGGGCGTCGGAGGAGGGCAAGGCAGCATTGCGGCGCGCCGCGCGCGCCGATCCGGAAGACTTCACGATGGGTTTCCTTGGGAAAGCTCGAGTGAAAAGGGACTGCGGGCACTGCGATCCAGCGACTGCGACTTCTGCGGCACTTCCGCGCATCCGCGCCGCGGCCCGCGCCAGGCGGCGCCGGGGCCGGCTCCGCGCCCGGGTGGGCGCGGGCGTGCGTGCTACCATTGTTCGATCTTCAATCCCGTCCTTCGATGTTCCTGCAATGAATTCCGAGACTCTGTCGGCACAGCCGCCTGCGACGCTGACGATTGCTTCGCGCGAGAGCCGCCTGGCGATGTGGCAAGCCGAACATGTGCGTGATGCGCTGCGCAAATTATATCCAGCTTGTGACGTGAAAATCCTCGGGATGACGACCCGCGGCGATCAAATTCTCGATCGCACGCTGTCGAAGGTCGGCGGCAAGGGCCTGTTCGTCAAGGAGCTCGAAAACGCGCTCGCGGACGGCCGCGCCGACCTCGCCGTGCATTCGCTGAAGGACGTGCCGATGGCGCTGCCCGACGGCTTCTCGCTCGCGGCGATCATGACCCGCGAAGACCCGCGCGACGCGTTCGTGTCGAACGACTACGCGTCGCTCGACGCGCTGCCGGCCGGCGCCGTGGTCGGCACGTCGAGCCTGCGCCGCGAGGCGATGCTGCGCGCGCGCTACCCGCACCTGCAGGTGCAGCCGCTGCGCGGCAACCTCGACACGCGCCTGGCGAAGCTCGACCGCGGCGACTACGCGGCGATCATCCTCGCGGCGGCCGGGCTCAAGCGCCTCGGCCTCGACGCGCGGATCCGCGCGCTGATCGGCGTCGACGACAGCCCGCCCGCGGCGGGCCAGGGCGCGCTCGGCATCGAGATCGCGTCGCACCGGGCGGACGTCGCCGCGTGGCTCGCGCCGCTGCACGACCACGCGACCGCGCTGGCGGTCGAGGCCGAGCGGATGGTGTCGCGCGCGCTCGGCGGCAGCTGCGAGGTGCCGCTCGCCGCGCATGCGGTGTGGCGCGCGGGCGAGCTGTACCTGACGGGCCGCGTGTCGACGACCGACGGCACGCGCGTGCTGACGTCCGAGGAATGCGCTTCGGTGATGACCGTCGCCGACGCGCTCGCGCTCGGCCGCGCGGTCGCCGACGCGCTCGAGGCGCAGGGCGCGCTCGACATCGTCCACGCGCTGCTCGCCGGCTCGCAGGCCGGCAAGGGCGACGCCTGATGGCGGGCGGCGCGCGCACGTTCACCGCCGTCCTGACGCGTCCGGACGGCCAGTCCGCCGGGCTCGCGGCGCAACTGGCCGACGCCGGTTGCGACGTCCTCGATTTCCCGCTGATCGACATCGCGCCGCTCGACGATCCGGCGCCGCTCGATGCCGCATTCGCGGCGCTGGCCGATTATGCGCTCGTGATCTTCGTGTCGCCGAACGCGATCGACCGCGCGCTCGCGCAGTACGGCGCGATCTGGCCGAACGCGCTGCCGGTCGGCGTGGTCGGGCCGGGCAGCGTCGCCGCGCTCGAGCGTCACGGCATCGCCGCGCCCGCGCACCGGGTGATCGCGCCGCAGGCGCCCGCCGACGGCGGCGCGCCGCATTACGATTCCGAAAGCCTGTTCGCGTGCATCGAAGCCGCGTTCGGCGGCGCGGCCGCGCTCGCCGGCCGGCGCGTGCTGATCGTGCGCGGCGACGGCGGCCGCGAATGGCTCGCCGATCGGCTGCGCGACGCCGGCGC